>NZ_MUFN01000007.1:0-113970 GCF_001996205.1 Salinivibrio sp. IB574
TTGGATGGCAGTATGGCGCGCATTGCCAGCAGGCCTGCTGATGCTATTGATTAGTCGTCGAGGCTTACCGTTGAGCGTGCCGCGCATGCTCGCGGTGAGCTTTTTTAATATCGCCGCGTTCTTTTTGTTGTTATTTGTGGCCGCCTATCGTTTACCGGGTGCAGTCGCTGGGACGTTAGGAGCGACCTTACCGCTCGTATTGATGTTGTTGCAGTGGTTAACGGAAGGGAAACGCCCTCAGTTAAAGATGTTGATGTTGGCACTGCTCGGTTTGGCTGGGGTGGGGCTGCTCCTTAACCCTTCTACCGACATTGATTGGGTTGGTGCAGGGGCGATGTTAGCCGCCACCGTTTTTGTCGCGCAGTCGACCTTGTGGATGAAGCGCTGGGAGGCCAAAGATATCTTTGGTTTAACCGCGTGGCAGTTAGTCATTGGTGGCGTGATGTTGATCCCGTTTGCGTGGTTACTGGCAGGACCGCCACAGGCAATCAGCCTCCATGCCGTTCCGGGTTTGATCTGGGTAATTGTGTTGAATACCGCGGTAGGTTACTGGGCTTATATACGCTCGATTACCGTGTTAGGCCCCAATCGCCAGTCGATCATTATGTTTTTGAACCCACTGACTGCTGTCACCCTTGGGGTCTTGTGGGTTAATGAGACACTTCAGCCCATGCAGTGGGTCGGTATTGGGTTGATCCTTGCCTCCTTGGTATGGATGAAATGGTCTGATCGAGGCGCACGACCTGTGGTGAAACAAGCCGTAGAGCCTCTGCCAGTTAACCGTTAATAACGATAGTGGACTGTCCATGACACATAGCTGTAGGTGTCGTCAGTGGCTTGTTGATAGTCTTTACTGTGCAGCGCAACGCTCACGTCAGTGCCCCAGCGCGGTTGGTAATAAGCGAAACCGGCCGCGGCACTGGCTTGCCAATGGGTCATATCAATATCTGCGTTTTCGGGGGGCTTATCGCCATTTATGGTGATGTCATTGGCGCGGTATCGACCTTGCACAGCGGTGTAAAAAAATGCGCCTTGGGTGCTGGCATCAAACATTCGGCTGTCAAGGTGGCGACCGGGCTCAAAACTGATCCCACCATAGGAATTCGCTAAGTCTAGTCCGATGCGATAGCTGAGCCCGGCGGATACCTCACTGCGAAAGTTACCAATATCTGCGCGACCAGATACGCCCCACTCTTGATATTCGCTCCGATGAAGAAGCTGGTGGCGTTCATAGGCAAACTGTGCCACCGGCGTATTTCGCACCTGATAGTCCCATCCTTTGGGATCCGGTGAGTCGATAAGCTTATGCACATAAGATTGCCCTTGTTCGGTCAAAGAGGCAGGCCCCACGATGCCAAACAATACTGACCATTTATCGACGCGTTCAGGCGTTTGCTGATACACACCTGGCTCGATGAAAATTAGCCCCGCGTAGGGACGCTCGTTAGGTTGCGGTGTGGTGAAGGTGATGTCATTCGGTGTCCACATCATCTGGCCGATGTCTAGACTCCAAGCTTGACGGGCCTCTGGGTTTAAAGGCAGTTGCTCTGCAAACCAACGTATCGGCGCCACCGATGTGGTGGTGACATCGTCAGACCAATCGCTGTGCCAATGGGCATATACGCCACTGGTATATTGATTATCTTCGCCGAGCGGGCTGTCATTTTCGATCGTCACGCCAAACCCTGCTGCATGGCCGAGTGTGGGAAGCACGAGCAGGGCTAAAGCGGTTCGACGAATTAGGGGCAGCGATGTCATTAACGTCCTCATTGGCTTGCATCTTGATGGCGACAGAATCAGTATGAAGAAAAACTGAGTGTTACTCTATGTCACGCTCGTCAGTATCGAGTGAAATATGAGTAAGGCCTCCATCAATAATGAAAAGGGATCGTCAAGATGTCAGTGTTTGTCAGTGCGCAGTGGTTAACGTCGCGATTAGAATCGGTTGTCCCCGTAGACGCCAGTTGGTTTATGCCCGACGTGGCGCGCGATAGCTATCAGGAGTGGCAGCAGCGCCGTTTACCCGGTGCCATATTCTTTGATTTTGATGGCGCTATTAAAGATACCCAATCGACGTTACCTCATATGTTACCCAGTGCTGAGGAATTTGCGAGACACATGGGCAAACTCGGCATCGCGCCACAAGATACTTTGGTGATCTACGATACCCAAGGCCTGTTTTCTGCCGCCCGTGTGTGGTGGATGTGTAAAGTCATGGGTCATGAAAATGTCTTTATTTTGGATGGTGGACTGCCGGCTTGGTTGGCACAAAATGGACCTTTGGAAGAGTCGGCCGCGAAACCCCGTGTCGAAGCAACATATGTGTCGAGCTTCAAACCTTATCGCTACATAGATGGAGAAACACTGGCGGCAAAACTGGCGGCTGTGAATGTGATTGATGTCCGTCCAGCGGCACGGTTTAACGGGACGGTGCCAGAGCCAAGAGACGGTGTGCGTGCAGGGCATATGCCGGGCGCAAAGAACTTGCCGTTTGCTAGCCTTACTGACCAACAAGGCTTTGTGATTGATCAAACAGAAGCCAGACGCGTCGTGCTTCCGTTACTCAGTGATACACGTCTTAATGTTGCAAGCTGTGGGTCTGGCGTGACGGCTTGCATTCTCGCCGCAGTGGCCGAGCATTACTTTGGCTACCCGATTGCTGTCTACGATGGGTCATGGACAGAGTGGGGTAGCCATAAAACATGGCCGGTGACTAAGGAAGCCAGTACGGCCTAATTGCCCGCTCAGGGCGTTGTCAGTGCCATGTGTGGCGACTGACTCGCGACGTAGCCGGCATTGGCAAACGCTTGCTGGCCTTGCTCAGACAGCAAGTAATCATAAAAGCCGTTAGCGGCGGATGACAGTGGCGCGGTTTTGCGCAATATCACAAAAGGGCGCGCCAACTTATAGCGCCCATCAGCGATGGCGGCCAAGGTTGGTGCTTGACCATCCACCGATAGCGGTTTGATGCCTGCATCGACCGAGCCCAGCGAGACATAGCCGATAGCGTGAGGGTTCTTGGCGACTAGGGTTTTCACCATGCTATTGCTATTCACCACCATTAAGCGTGGACTCACTCCCGATACTGTCTCACCTTTCACGACCTTGGTCAGGTCGAGTAAGGTTTCAAACGAAAAGCGCGATCCCGAGGCTGACTCACGGGACACCGCGGCGATTTCACGATCCGCTCCCCCGAGTGCTTGCCAGTTTTTAATCTCTCCCAAATAGATCTTCCGAATTTGCGCTTGGGTCAGGGCCGTGACGGGATTGCTGGGATGAACCACCAAGGCAATGCCATCATAGGCCAGAATATCGGTGGTGAGATCGGGAGCCATTTCTTCTTGTTTTAAATACCGCGAACTCATACCCATCGATGCAATCCCTTTTTTGACTGCAGCAATGCCCGCGGCCGAGCCCGTTCCTTGTACCTGAATGACCACATCATGGTCGCGCTGATAGCGCTCGGCAATCACTTCCATCACATGGCTCACAGACGTTGAACCCGTGATAGTGACTGGTGGCGCGGCGATCGCGAGTTGGCTGATGCAAAGGAAGAGGAAAGAAAAAAGTGTGTGTTTAAACATGGGTTAACGTCCTGTTGCGATAAAGAGGCAACGGATCCTATGACAATGATGTGTCATTCCAGTGACAACGTGAGCCAAAACCATGCTGAGTTAACAAGATCAATGCGTTCCTGATGCTTTAACCATCAGCTTCTTCGAGCGACTACACAATATTGACTTTAAGGTGATCTGTGTCACTATTTGATATCTGCATCAATGATATATCCATACATTACTTAAAATTTACTTACACATTAGTTTATTTATTGTGCGCTTGTTCAGCGTGTTGATGGCAGCCTTGGATGGGCTTGCCATGCTTTATGTAGAAGCAGGAAGCCGCCTTATCACCGCGAGAGGCCGCTCAGACTGAAACCGAATCAGAATGCGGGAGTGTCACTTGTCTCAAAACCTCGCCACCGTCAGCCGCCGTGCGCTATTGCCTGAGCGCATTTCTCAACTTATTGATGCCCTGTCCAGTGGCGTCTATGAACGTGAACATACGATCAAAATGTGTTTGCTCGCCGCGCTTGCTGGCGAAAGTGTGTTCTTGTTGGGGCCACCGGGCATCGCCAAGAGTTTTATTGCCAAACGTCTAATCGATGCGTTTGAAAACAGCCAGTTCTTTGAGTATCTAATGACTCGCTTCTCCACCCCTGAAGAAGTTTTTGGGCCGTTATCCATTCAAGCGCTAAAGGATGAAGGTAAATATGTTCGTCTCACCGAGGGCTATCTGCCCAACGCCGATGTGGTGTTCCTCGATGAAATTTGGAAAGCTGGTCCGGCGATCCTCAACACGCTATTAACTGTGGTGAATGAGCGTACGTTTCGTAATGGCGAGCATGTTTATCCGGTTCCCATGCGGCTTCTCGTCACGGCCTCGAACGAACTTCCTGAGCCTGATAGTGGGCTAGATGCTTTGTATGACCGAATGCTTCTGCGGGTATTTGTTAACCGTATTCAAGAGAAGAAGAATTTTAAACTGATGCTCACTGAGCCGAGCCAAGATGAAACCTCGGTGCCGGATAAAATAAAAATTGGTCATGAGGAGTATCAGCAATGGCAGAGCATTATTCCTAGCCTTTCTTTGCCCGATGCGATTTTTGACAAGCTCTATACCTTAAAGCAGCGGCTCGAGCAGGCGGGCGAAGACAGTCCAAACTTCAATCCAGCCGAATTATACGTGTCGGATCGCCGCTGGAAAAAAGCGGTGCGCCTCTTAAAGGCGGCGGCGTTCTTTAACGGACGTGATGAAGTCGGACCGCTCGACTTACTGCTACTCGAAGACTGTCTCTGGCACAGCCCTGAATCGCGCGACGTGGTACAGGATGTGATGCGTCAGTTTGCGGCTGAGATTTTGTTCGATCAGCAAGAAGCCTTAGCGTTAATGGATGATGTGAAAGTGGCCTTGCGTGACATAGAGCAAAGCACGGTAGAAGCGCTCGCTTACCAGCAAGACAGCGCAAGTTCGAGTTTGAGAAAACCCACCATTGATATCAGCAAAGCCCCACGTTTTAGCGTCAATCAAAGTCGCGACCTCGTCCGCTTTGTGCTGCTCACTGCCAACCCGTCGGTCTCGGAGCAAGAAAAGGGCGATAGTCGCTGGATATACCTCGATGCGGCTGATGTGGAGAAGAAGCTCAAGCCCGGCAGCACGGATCTTTATGGCTACGTCAACAAAAACACCCATTTGTGTCGCCTCACGTTAGAGTGGGACGCACAGGGCATGCTGGTGGTCAAAGACATTGCCAATCGTGCTGTGCCGGTTGCACTGGCGGGGGTGAATAACCCAGACGCCGAACAGCTTGACACCTGGCACGCGCAAACCGACCAAGCGCTTGAACAATTAAATCAGGCGCAGTTTCTTATTCGTCGCGCCCGTAGTCAGCTAAATGCAGGCCTACCGCATCTTTCTGCACAGCCAGAGTTACTGGAAGTCGCATCTGAGAGCTTGGTGGATGCCGAGCGGGATGTAAAAGCTCACATGGCCACGCTAGAACAGCAAGCGCGCCGTTTACGTCGTCTCGATACGTTTTTTACTGGAGCGGACGATGCTTAGCGCGGAAAGCTTAAACATGGGCTTAATGTTGGCGGAATCCGGCTTGCTTGATGCGGCAATGACCGAGTTGATGTCGCACCCCCAGTTACTGCTTCTCACTGAGCGCAGCCCGGCGATCAAACGTGCGGTACAAAAACAGCTCGATAAATGGCGAGGCCACACCAAGCGCAAACTCATGCAGCAAGGGTTGTCACCGGCCCTGAAGCAAGAAATTCAGTTGTATGAGCAAGCGACAGAGAAGTCGGCACGCGCCTTTGAGTCCGACATTCAAACACTCCTCGCTGACTTGGAGCCGGTCTCTTCGTTTCATGCGCAAGCGTCATCATTGGCGGCACAACAGGCTGAACATCCTGACCCAATGTTTCAATCGTATTTTTGCAATAAATGGCATGCGCATTTAAAGGCAGAAATCCACGCGTTACAGTCGGAAAATCTGGAAGCGCAAAAAGAGAAGCTTTTAGACGATCTTTACCGTCGTATTGCAACCTATCAAACGATGGATGGTGTCGATCAATCCGGTGATATCAGTAAAGTGGGGCGGTTGTGGGATATGGCCGCGAGCCATTTATCTCAACATGACGTGACCTTACTGAAACGTTTTGTCACTTTCCTAGAGAAAAATCCTGATCTTCAAGCGATTGCGGAGCAATTAGGACGGATGGCGAATCAAGTCAGTGCCAGTGGCCCCAGCCAGCAACAGACCGAAACCTTAAAAACAGTACCAGAGCGACAAGTTGACGTTCCTGATGATATTACGGGTATTTGTCAAAGCGACCGCGTTGATCGCTTACTTCCTAATGAAGCAGTGCTGCTCTCAGACCCCGCGCTCGAAGTGGTGTTTTACAAGCAATTGGTGGATAAACAGCTACTGAACTATCAATTGTCGGGGAAGGCGCATCGTCGCCAAAAAGTAGAAACCAATGCACCGAGTCAGTCTAAGCCTGAGCAGATAAAAGGCCCATTTATTATTGCGGTCGATGCCTCTGGCTCCATGAGTGGTTTTCCGGAACAATGTGCAAAAGCCTTGGCGTATGTATTAATGCGTATCGCCGCCACCGAGCATCGTGACTGCTACGTGATGCTGTTTTCCACTGACCATATTAGCTATGAGCTGACTGGCGAACAGGGGCTACAAGAAGCGATGAGCTTTCTTTCATACCGTTTTCATGGTGGTACCGATATGGCGCCAGTGATTGATAAAGCGCTCGACTTAATGGCAGGTGACCGTTACCAAAATGCTGATCTGGTGGTGGTGTCTGATTTTATCGCGCCCAAACAATCGGATGCGATGATCGAAAAAGTGAACGCACTGAAAGCGCAGCAAAATCGATTTCACGCCGTGAGCCTGTCTAAATACGGTAATCCAGAGCTGATGGCGATGTTTGATCACTGTTGGCGCTATCAGCCATCCTTAGCCGGGCGCTTAGTTAACCAATGGTGGCCGGGTAAACGCGATCACTGAGCGGACGCAGACGGTGCTTTTTTCGCCGATGTTTTTCTTGCCTGCTTAAGATAACGCCACAGTCTCGCGCCAAGTACGGAAATGGTTAGCCCAACCACGATCAATCCTGCCCCCACCCATTCGATGGGTGATAATCGCTCCCCCAGACCTATCGAGGCGGCACTCATTCCCACAATAGGGATTAACAACGCGAACGGTGTGACCGACGCTGAGGTATGTTGATTCAATAGCCAGCCCCACAAAGCAAAGGCCACCAAGGTAGAAATGTAGCCGACGTAAGCGATGGATAACCAGCCAGATAGCGGTGTAGCTTGCAGCAATTGGAGCGGATGTTGGCTCTCCAGTAAATAGGATAGGGCGAAGAGTGGTAGGGGAGGGATCAAGCTCACCCATACCATAAAATGCATTAGATTCACGCCCGGCATCTGTTTCATCACCAGATTGGCAATGGCCCAGAAAAATGCCGCGGCGACGATCATCGTCACACCTGTGAGGGTGGCGCTACCTGTGGTGGTAAGAAAGAAAAGTGCAAACCCAGACAGGGCAATGAACAGCCCCAGTCCTTGCGCGCGAGTGACGACTTCGCGCAGTAACACCGCACTCAGTAAGATGGTAAATATCACCTGCGCTTGCAACAGCAAAGACGCAATCCCTGCCGATGCGTCGGCGTCCATCGCCACAAAGAGCAGGCTGAATTTAATCACGCCAAGACTGAGCCCGACGGTCAATAACTGCCACAGTGGGACGCGAGGACGTGGGACAAACAATACCGCCGGGATAGCGACAATTAAAAACCGCAACCCAGAGAAAAGAATTGGCGGCAGTGTGTGTAAGCCTACCTTGATGACAGAGAAATTCACGCCCCAAATAACGACCACGGTAAGGGCGAGTGCGATACTTTTTGCGTTCATACCTAATTCCTTGGCAATACTGGCGTTAGGCTAGCATGGAAATGTCATAACCCCTAATTGTTAGACAGCCATGCCAATAAATTAGATCTGTTGATGGGGCCATCACGAAAAAAGGCGCCGATAGGGCGCCTTATGGTTTAGTAGGTGTGGGTTAGCTGAGGAGCAAACTGTCGTCTGCCAGTGTCTCGCCGCGCACTTTATTGAACATCTCAAGCAGATGTGGCACATCCATGTTTTTGCGCTCATCGCCATGCACATCAAGCACTATTTTACCTTGGTGTAGCATCACGGTACGGTCGCCGCAGGCAAGGGCGTCTTTCATGGAGTGGGTGACCATCATGGCAGTCAGATTAAATTCGTTGACGATTTTTTTCGTTAAATCAATCACGAATGCAGCCATGCGAGGGTCGAGCGCAGCGGTGTGCTCATCCAGTAATAAGAGTTTGCTTTCTGACAAGGTCGCCATGACCAAACTGACCGCTTGGCGTTGGCCACCGGAGAGCAAACCAATACTGTCGCTCAACCTGTCTTCAAGGCCTAAACCTAAAATCGCGATCCTTTCTTGAAAGAGCTTGCGGCGCTTGTCACCGAGCGCACGTGTCCAGCCACGTCCTTTACCGCGACGATAAGCCAGTGCAAGGTTTTCTTCAATGGTCAGCGAGGCACAGGTGCCTGCCAGCGGATCTTGAAACACACGGGCAGCAAGGGTGGCGCGTTCATGAACGGCTTTCTTAGTCACGTCGACGCCATCAATATTGACGCTTCCGCCGATCATTGGCGTCTCGCCGGTCACCGCTCCGAGCAGTGTTGATTTGCCTGCGCCATTAGAGCCGATAATGGTGACAAACTCTTTTTCTGGAATCGTCAGACTTACGCCACGTAAGGCGCGGTTTTCAAGCACAGTACCGGGGTTAAAGGTCACTTGAATATTGGTTAATGAAATCATTCCGACACCTCTGCCTGCTTGGCGCGTTTTGATTTTTGATATTGCTGACGCATTTTAGGCGCGATAAGCGCGACGGCGACCAGTACTGCAGTAACCAGATTGAGGTCMGAGGCTTGCAAGCCAAACATACCACTGGATAGTGCAAAGGCGACGGCGAGACGGTAGAGAATCGAACCAACAATAACAGCAACCACCGCCACCCACACTTTGCGGCCCGGTATCAGTGTTTGGCCTAGAATCACAGCCGCAAGGCCAACCACAATGGTGCCGACCCCCGAAGTAACATCGGCAAAACTATTGGTTTGTGCAAATAGCGCCCCAGCAAAGCCGACAAAGGCGTTGGATAGGGCTAAGCCAAAATACGTGTACATGGCGGTACTGCCGCCCTGCGCCTTAACCATACGAGGATTGACCCCAGTGGCGCGTAGGCCGAGACCAAAATCACTGGCGAGTAAGCGGATCACCAACAAACCGCTGATAATCACCAAAACACCGACCACGAGGGGACGCAGATAGACAGGTGCAATACCCAGCTTTTCGAATGGGGTAAGAATTGTTTCCTCACCCAACAAGGCGATATTCGGCCGGCCCATAATACGAATATTGATCGAAAAGGCGGCAATCATTGTCAAAATGCTCGAGAGCAGATTGAGGATGCCGCACTTCACCGTCAAAAACGCCGTCACCAAGCCGGTGATCCCACCGGCCAGAATAGCGACTGCGGTAGCAAACCAAGGGTTGTAGCCTGCGACGATAAGAGTGGCCGCCACTGCAGCGCCCATCGGGAAGCTGCCATCAACGGTAAGATCGGGAAAATCAAGCACCCGGAACGTCAGGTAAACCCCTAAGGCGACCAAGCCATAGATAAGGCCTACTTCCAAGGTGCCAAAAAAAGCAATGGCAGTCATTCACTACTCCTAAGACTGATACTGACTAGTCTTGAATACGCGCGGCACGATCCAAAATTGTGTCGGGAACCGTGATGCCAAGTCGATTGGCTGCTGCACGATTAACGGCTAAGTCAGAGCCAAGCGCGACTTTGGCCGGCAGTGAAGACACAGGTTTCCCTTCTAGTACCGCAGCAACATAATCGGACGTTTGCACACCAACGGAGTAGTAATCAAAGCCGAGCGCCACCACGGCGCCGTTAGGGATATACGATGTCGATCCGCCAATCACTGGGGTATCAGCAGAATTAGCCGCTGCGACAAGACCATCGATGGCGCTGGCAACGGTATTATCGGTTGGCGCATAAATCACATCCGCTTGGGTGGCTACAACTTGCGCAGCAGATTGAACATCGGCACTTTTTAGTGCTGTTCCTTCCACAACCTTAATGCCTTGAGCATTTGCTGCTTCACGGAGTAATTCTACTAAGGTGACGGCATTAGCTTCCCCTGGATTGTAAACCACCCCAATAGTGGTGAGTTCGGGGAGTAACTCTTTGGCCAATGCAACGTGTTGAGCGACAGGTGAGAGGTCAGACAGACCCGTTACGTTGCCACTGGGAGCGTCCATATTCTTAACCAGCTTCGCTCCCACAGGATCGGTAACGGCGGTAAAAATAACGGGGATATCTTTGGTAGCGGCAGCCAGTGCTTGTGCGGAAGGTGTCGCGATGCCAACCAGCACATCAGGTTGTTCCCCAACATATTGACGTGCGATTTGAACGGCAATAGCCGGGTTACCTTGCGCTGTTTGATATTTAAAATCTAGATTTTCACCCGGCGTATATCCTTTGGCTTTCAACCCATCGAGTAGACCGTTTCGCGCGGCATCAAGCGCAGGGTGCTCGACAATTTGGGAAACCGCAACCGTCGCGGTTTCGGCCAGTGTCGTCAAGGATACGCCAACAGACAGCGCGGCGGCGCAGGCCAGTGTGGCGATTTTAGGTGTTTTCATAGTGACTCCCATCTTCTCATCATGCATGCCATGGGTGGTGATCAAGCAAGGATGTTAGATTGCGATGTTGTGTGTTAGTTAAAATATGGGTTTTGTTTTTATAGCAATTGAATTTATTTGCTTTTTATTCAAACTTAGTCGTTTTTTGCTGACGATGACAGCGTATGTCGACTAGTAAGTTGATATTATTAAGCTTGACAATAAGTAATGTCATCTCTTTTTTGCCGATTCACCTCGCTTAAAGATAGACGTTCACGCCATATTTGTTAATATTATGTTTGCTTTTGTGCTGCTACGCGGCAAATGAGCAAAATAAACGATTATGAAAACCCGTTGAGTGCAAAAGCGTGCGCTGTTTGAGGTCTTTTTCGAGGCTGCGAATCGTGTCACGACAGGGCGCTGGCAGGTATTTATCCCCTATCGATATAGGGTTTTAGACGACACGGCCGACTAGGCCGGTTTTTTATGCAATGTAGAAAAGTTAGGTAATCAATACTTGGAGGCTCAAGGATGAAGCGTTTGGTTGCGGCACTGGCGGTAGTTTCGCCGAGTGCGTTTGCCGCTACGACAGGACAAGGACTGGATTTAACCCAGAACTGGGTAGGCTATGCCTCTTTAGCCATTTTTGCCGTGGCTTACAGCTTGGTGATGCTAGAAGAAAAGCTTCATCTGCGTAAGTCAAAGCCCGTGTTGCTGGCGGCGGGATTAATCTGGTTGCTAATCGGATATGCGTATTCTCAATGGGGAGACATGGCCCCCGCGCATGCGGCGCTTGAGCACAACCTTCTTGAGTATGCAGAGCTACTGCTATTTTTGCTGGTGGCGATGACCTATATCTCTGCGATGGAAGAAAGGCGCCTATTTGATGGCTTAAAGGCGTGGATTCTAAGCAAAGGTTATGACTTACGTACCTTGTTCTGGATCACTGGGGTACTTTCCTTCTTTATCTCTCCCATTGCGGATAACCTCACAACGGCGCTGTTGATGTGTACGATTGTGCTAAAAATCGGCGGTGACAATCCTCGCTTTGTGAACCTCGCGTGTATCAATATTGTGGTTGCCGCAAACGCAGGGGGCGCCTTCAGTCCCTTTGGTGATATCACCACATTGATGGTTTGGCAGGCGGGCAAAGTGACCTTTGCTGAGTTCGGAGCTTTGTTCATTCCATCTGTGGTCAACTATGTGATCCCCGCTTTTATTATGTCACTGTTTATCCCACGGACTCAGCCGGATGTAATGCAAGAGCACGTCGAGCTTAAGCGTGGCGCGCGTCGTATTATGGTGTTGTTTTTACTCACCATTGCCACCGCGGTTGCGTTCCATGGCTTTATTCACTTCCCACCGGTGATGGGGATGATGATGGGCCTCGCGTATCTACAGTTCTTTGGCTTTTATTTGCGTCGCACCCTACCGCGCTCATTGGCACGTAAACGTGCGATTGCGGAGGCGAAGAATGATGAAGCGGCGTTGCGTCGCTTGGGCTCCGTGGTGCCTTTTGATGTGTTTCGTCGCATCTCGCACGCGGAGTGGGATACCTTGCTTTTCTTCTATGGGGTCGTGATGTGTGTCGGGGGACTTAGCTTGATTGGTTACCTCACCATGGTCTCAAACGTTATGTATCTTCAGTGGGATCCTATCTGGGCGAATAGCTTAGTTGGGGTGCTATCCGCGGTGGTCGATAATATTCCTGTGATGTTCGCCGTATTAACGATGAGCCCAGAAATGTCGCACGGAAACTGGTTGCTGGTGACATTAACGGCCGGTGTTGGCGGCAGCTTGCTCTCTTTGGGGTCAGCCGCAGGGGTGGCATTGATGGGACAAGCGCACGGCAAATACACCTTCTTTGGTCATTTGAAGTGGGCACCTGTCATTATGCTGGGATATATCGCCTCTATCGCTGTGCATTTAGTGCTTAATAGCCACTACTTTCACATTCAATAGCTGATAAGTTGGCATCATAGAAAAACGCCGCTATCCAATAGCGGCGTTTTGCTGTTTAGCGTAAGGGATTGTATTGTGCAGTGAAGCAAAACCATCATGGCGTTAGACGACCATCGTGGGGCAGTGGGCGCGTCCAGCCACGCGATGAGACACACTGCCGAGGAACATACCGTCTTTATCTGAATGTGTTCCGTGTGCCCCCATCACAATCAAATCTACCTCTTTGCTTTTGGCAAACTTAATGATGGTTTTAGAGGGGCGACCGCCTTTTACAAAACCACGTACATTTTCGCCGCCATTTTCAAGCGCATGTTGTTTGGCTTGCTCGACGATGTTACGCGCGTATTCGCTTAAGGTTTGATCTGGGATTTGTAATCGATCAGGACGCACCATCGATAGCGATGCCTCAAACAAACTGTGATGCTTAAACACACACAAAAGATACAACTCTGCACCGGTAAGTTGTTGAATTTCTAGCGCTTTATCCAATGCGTTCAAGGCTGAAAAAGAGCCATCAACCGCAACGAGTATTCGTTTAAACATCCAGTTACTCCTGTTGTTAGGTTATCCAAACGCGATATCACGCAGGAATAACGCAATCTGAGGGAACATCACCAGCAGTGCGGCAGAGAGAAGCAGCATCGCAATAAAAGGGCCTGTCCCACGGATAACTTCCCAATAGGGTTTTTTGAAAATCGCAATCGCGGTAAAAATATCGCAGCCAAAGGGTGGTGTTGCTGAACCAATCGCGACTTGCAAGGTGATCACTATCCCCACATGTACAGGATCAAGACTAGTGGCTTCTATCGCAGGTGCAAATATAGGCGTTAACACCAAGATAACCACAATGGGGTCTACAAACATACAGGCGACGAAGAAGGCGATAGAAATTGAGGCAAGGACACCCATAGGGCCCATTTGACTAATCCCTACGGCTTCTAGAATGGTTTGTGGGATTTGTGCGAATGAGATAATCCAAGAGAACCCATTACCAACCCCAACCAAAATGAAAACCACCGCAGTGATAAGACCAGTTGAGCGCGCGATGGTAAAGACATCTCGACTGCTTAATGATCGGAATACCCCAAACTCCAAAATCATCGCATAAAGTACACACACGGCAGCCGCTTCGGTGGGACTGAACACACCGCCATAAATCCCTCCCACAATAATTAATGGGAACATCAGTGGCCAGAGCGCTTTCCGCGTGGCCTGCATACGCTCTTTCCATGTGGCCTTTGGCTCAGTCGGCACTTTATTGACCGTCGCGTAATAGAGGCAGTACAAAGAGAAAAAGCACAGAATCATCAAACCAGGGCCAATCCCCGCGATGAATAGCTCGGCAATCGAGGTTTCGGAGATCACCCCGTAAATGATCATCCCGATACTCGGTGGGATCAAAAAGGCAATATCACTCGAGTTGATAATCAGCGCGAGTGAGAACGAATCGCTGTATCCGGCGCGCAATAATTTAGGACGTAAAGCAGAACCCACTGCGACCACTGTCGCTTGGGTTGAACCCGAAACGGCGCCGAACAGCGTGCAAGACGTTGCCGTACTGATGGCTAAGCCGCCACGAATATGACCGATAAACGTCATGACCATATCTATCAAGCGTGAAGCCGATTGACCACGAGTCATAATGTCTGCAGCAAGGATAAACATGGGCACAGCAATCAAAGACGCTGGGCGGATGCCGCCTAACACTTGTTGGATAAAGGTATCCATTTGACCGACGCCACCAAACATCATGTAAAAACCAGTTAAGGCGGCAGCCGTAAGGGGAATCATCATCGGAAAGCCAAGCACGAGCAAGACAATCATGATGAACATTAAAGTCAGGGCCATAAGAGTGCCTATTTAAACTTCACTTTCAGTCTCAGCGTAACCGTCAAGCACGCCGGCGGAGAGATAAACATCGGGAGCGGTTAGGTTTTTATATACAGTTAGTCCGTATTGAATCCCTGTGATGACAAACCCAAGAGGAACCCAAATATAGATCCACCAGATTTCAAAGCCGAGGGCGGGCAAAATACGGCCTCGGTCGTATACCGAAACGATGTATTGATAAGAAAAATATGCGAGAACCAGCATAATCAAGCCAGTTACCAGCGCGATAGTGATCATTAGAATCTTACGTCCCTTAAACGGCAGGGTGTCGTAAAGGGCGGACATACGAATATGTCGGCCATGGCGAGCGGCATAGCCAATCCCCGCGAACGTGATCAGAATGATCAGAATGCGGTTTATCTCACCGGAAAAGAACAGCCCTTGACCAAAGCCAAAACGCGCCACGACGTTCACGCAGGTATTGAGCGCCATTAACAGCACGCCTGCGGCGAGCATAAACGACTCGATTTTGCAGATCAGGGTGTCCAATTTACCAAGAAGGCCGGGAAGCTCTGAGTGATAAGTGAGAGAGTCGGAATCGGTCATTACGTATTCCTCAAAATAAACAGGCACCGCAAGGCGCGGTGCCTGAACAACTGACAACTAGTTAGTAACGGCTTCGAGATCTTTCTTAAATTGATTAAGAAGGGCTTTGCCGCTTTCGCCGGTCATTTCATAGAAGGTTTCTTCAACCTGAGGTGCACGTGCTTTGAACTTAGCGATTTGCTCATCCGTCAGGCGTGTGACAGTCACGTCGTCGCTCGACGCCTGAATTTTCTCCAATGACTTCTCAGCAAGGCCACGGATATGTTTCACCGTTTCGTTGAAGGCATAATCAGCCGCGTCACGGATCATTGCTTGATCGTCTTTCGACAATCCGTCAAAGAAGTCTTTGTTTGCCATGGAGGCAGTGGTAAACCAACCGTGGTGCGTGAAGATCAGGTTCGGCGATACTTCGTACAAACCACCTGATTCAATCCAGAAAATCGGGTTTTCTTGGCCTTGGATCATATTGGTTTGGAGTGCGCCATATACTTCACCCCATGGTAATGGCGTTGGCGTTGCACCAAAGGCTTCATAGGTTGATGAAAGCAGTGGGTTAGTCATGACGCGGATCTTCTTGCCTTTCAGATCGGCCGGCTCAGTCACAGGCTCGTCGGCAGTCATGACCATTTCGCCCTCAGGATACATCTTGAGAAGCTCAAGGCCTTGCTCTTCATACAGTTTCGGGAAATCTTCATTCACTGCCTTGCTCTGACGGAAGAACTCGATCACGGTTTCCATGTTGGTTGGCATCAGATAAGGGATGAAGAAAATTTGTGCCTCTGGGATCAATGAGCCAGTAAAGCCTGGCGATTGGTTAACAAATTGAAGAATACCGGCTTGGGTTTGCTCCATGATGTCATCAGACTCACCCAGCTCGCCGAAGCGATAGATTTGCAAAGAGTGTTCAGAGTTATCTTCGATGTATTCCTTAAACTTGTGTGCATACACGTCTTGTACGTCACCTTCATACTCTTCGTGCGCATAGCGCCAAGTATCGGCGCTGGCTAGGGCTGAAAAGCCAAGCGCAGCAGCAACGCATGAAACCGCAGTCAATTGCTTAAGATGGCTATAAATGGACATCGTGTCCCTCCGATATGTGGTTTAGCTTTCACTCGTGGTTAACGAGAGTGTGATTAAGATCTTTTTCTCACTTGACGAGTTGGCACTTTGTGCCTGTCTCTCCTATACCCGTGGAAGCATCTGCCGATGTTTTTGGCCACCAGACAGACTATCCCAACAGCTTAAACATCAGAGCTGTAATTATTAAAGCCAGATGAATTTTGGCGTGTTTGCACTGTGACTGAGATCTTGTTTTTGCATCAAAAGAGAAAATCTCAGCGCAAAATTACAGCGATTCACTGAAGTAAACCAGGTTTATTCAGGGGGTTGCGGTCATGTAACAACACGGCAGATAATTGGATGGTGTTTTTTTAATAAAAGATATAGAGACAACAGTAAATAAAAATCTACACCAGTGGTCTTTAATTGAACAATTTTGATTATAGCACTAACTAATCTGTGATGGTTGCTTGGTATAGGCATCGGGCATTACTAAGTGCAGAGGTGAGAAAATTCATTCGGCCATGTAACTCCTTTCCTCAAAACGGTGAACGATACGTAAATTTCACGCTGTTTGAATGCCGTTTCTAGCTCAGTCAATGAGTATTCAATGGAAGGTTGGTATATCACAATGTTCTGAGCTTCCCACAACGCACTCCATCTAGTTACGTATCACTTCTAATCCTATGGACTTTGATTTCACTTATTAATGTTAACTTTATGTTATCAAAATGTTGCCTTGTGATGATTGTTGTGTTTAGTATGGCTAGGAATTAATGCTGTATTGGAAAGAAAGTTAGGCTTTTAATGAGCATCACACAATTCATTGATGGAACTGCATTGGCAGCTTTTTAAGGAAGAATTACTCATGACTGACTACCGCACCCCTTTGGACCAGTTGCAAATAAATGTCAGGCAACACCCTGATCGAGTCTGGCTACATCAACCTGTTGATAGGCGATGGTATACTTATACTTGGTCAGAAGCTGACGCGTCTGCTAGGAGGGTCGCTAAAGGTTTACTTGAAATCGGTCTAGTGGCGGGTGATAAAGTATCGATCATCGCTAAAAACTCAGCAGAGTGGTACATCTGCGATTTAGCAATCATGATGGCTGGACTTATCAGTGTACCTATCTATCCAACCGCCAGTGCGGACAATATCAAGTATGTGATTGAGCACAGTAGTGTTAAAGCTATATTCATCGGCAAACTCGATGATAGTGAAGATCTTTGTCAAGCCTTACCCGACTCTTTGATCACTATTGCTATGCCAAATTCCAAAGTCGATTGTCAGCTTGACTGGTACGCGTGGTTGTCAAAATTAGATCCGCTTGTAGAAGTCAATAAACCTGCGCTCAGCGATACCTTTTCTATCATCTATACCTCTGGCAGTACCGGACGGCCGAAAGGTGTTCTGCTCAGTTATTTGAATGTTGCATCTTCTGCCATTTCTGGTAGTGAAATTTTTTTTCAGCCAGATGACACACGTGTGATGTCCTACTTACCTTTAGCGCACATCACAGAGCGCTGCGTGGTTGAGCTACCTTCGATCTACAATCCTGCTGAAGTCTTTTTTACTGAATCTATCGAGACCTTCATTGACGACGTTAAGTACGCTCGTCCAACTGCTTTTCTTTCGGTACCTAGACTATGGACGAAATTTCAGTCGAAAATTTTGGCAAAAATGCCGAACAATCGTTTGCAATTTCTACTTAAAATTCCCTTTGTTGGTCAACTCGTGGCGAGAAAAATACGCGAGAATTTAGGTCTGCAAGAGTGCGTATTATTTGGATCCGGCAGTGCCCCCATCTCTCCTGAAGTCCTGCTTTGGTTCCACAAAATTGGTATCAGTATTGGTGAAGGGTGGGGGATGACCGAAAGCTCAGGCCTGTCGTGTAGCAACGTACCATTTGATCTTAATCACCTAGGTACCATTGGAACGCCGCAACCTTGTGTCGAAATGAAGTTATCGGACGAAGGAGAAGTATTGATTAAAGGCGATGCAGTATTTACCACTTACTACAATGACGAAGTAGCGACTCAAGCCGCCTTTGAAGATGGTTGGTTTAAAACCGGAGATAAAGGAGAGTTAAAAGCTGACGGTTCTTGGAAAATCATTGGCCGGGTTAAAGAGCAGTTTAAGACTGGCAAAGGCAAGTATGTATCACCGGTACCTATTGAAAGTAGCTTAGGACGAAATCCGGACATCGAACAGGTATGCGTGATTGGCGTTGGTCGAAAACAACCGATTGCACTTATTGTTTTAGGTGAAGGTACCCTCGGTCATACTTCTCATGTAAGAAAAGAGCTTAAGGAAACATTAATAAAGGTAAACCAAGAGCTTGAAGCTCATGAAAAGCTGGATCATTTAATCGTGGTGGAAGAGCCTTGGAGCATCGAAAACGGCCTGTTAACCCCGACGTTGAAACTGAAAAGGGATCAAATTGAGCAACGTTACCAGTACTTACTCAGTCTAAACCTGCCCTATAAAGTGATTTTAGAGAGCAAAGTTATTAATACAAACAATGACTCTAAACTTGTTCATGCCAAGCGAGTTTCCGCTAACGCTTAAATCAGCCGCGCAATCTACGGAAAAATCATGTCTCAGCTATTAATCAAAACAGACAACTTAGCTAAGTTGTCTGTGAACAAACACAACGATGCATTCCGCTTTTTCAACTGGCCCGACCAAATTGAGGATAACACATGGTGGCAATCGCCTGATGTGTTAAGCGTCAGCCTGAATGCAATGGAGCATTAAGTTTCTTAAGAGCGTACTTTGCAGCTGCCGATGAACAGCAGCGGAAAGTTAGATTGCTGTGCGATATCTGAACAGTTAAGAGCGATGGAGGAGTGCTGTGCCAAGCCAYGACGCATGTATTATTTGTGCGATTAATAGTGATAAGGTAGAACATTATCGGGTTGCTGAGAAAAATGGACTAAAAGCTGTACTAGACATTTTTCCCATCACCGAAGGTCATATCCTGATCCTGAGCCGCAGTCACGCCTCACACCTTGAGCAACTCTCTGCGCAAGAACATACCGAGTTATTTCAATTTGCACATCAAATCGGCAAGCGGATGTTTGACGTGATGGATGATGTGAGCGATTACACCTTAGTAGTGAATAATGGTCGCGATGCTGGGCAACATATCCCCCATGTTCATATTCACCTGATCCCGCGACGCAAAGGAGACAGATTACGTTTTTATTGGCGACTCATGACGCGATTTATCAACCCATTCGGTGGTAAGAAACGTGTCCAGCAGTTAGCGGAGTGGCAACGAAGGTGGCGAATGCACGGTAATTATACGGACGGCTCAGCGAGATAAAATTCAGTCCCCTTTAATGACTGGATTCGTTATAATCGCGGGCTTTTGTGGCAAGTAGGGTGGCATCATGTCCAAGAAAGCAGCGGCGTTGCACATACTGGTGAAAGATAAAACGCAAGCGACAACAATTCTCGCTCAGCTCAAACAAGGTGCGAATTTTCAGGCGTTGGCGAAAAAATACTCGCAATGCCCATCGGGAAAACGCGGTGGGGATCTGGGCGAATTTCGTCGCGGTGATATGGCTCCCTCTTTCGACAAAGCGGTATTCAATGGCGAATTATTGCGTCCTCTTGGACCAATAAAAACCAAATTCGGTTGGCATATTATTAAAGTGTTATATCGCAACTAATCGGTATGCGTTACGCCTTGCGATAAGCACTAGGTGACTGAAACTGTAATAAAAGTTAACGCATAGAAATTGATATTGCGCACATCGATTACCCCAAGATGCCACTGAGAAAGTGGTACAGTAAAATTATGCCTTGAATAATGTCCGCCTTATGTTTGAACTTGATGCGCCTACATTACTGATCACGCTTACGGCAACCCAATGGTTGCTTGCCGCATTTTTGTTGGTGCAAAACCGTAAAGAGCCCGGTATTAATGGATGGGCGTTGTCTCTGTTTATCCATGGGTTTAGCAATCTTTTCTTATTTGCCCGTCCGTACCTTCATCCTTATCTCGGGATCGTCTTTTACAATGCGTGTGTGATGGTAGCATTTTCTTTGAGCCATTGGGCACTGGGGCAAGTCTTTGCCCGCGATATACCGCGCTGGCAGTTGGCGCTGCCCGTCGTGCTCTCGGTAGTATTGATGGCATCACACCTCGATGATATCGGGAGCCGCGTAGTTTACGCCAGTTTGATTATCAGTATGCAGCTTGCGTTGATGACGCGAACCATTGTGAGGAGCACAAACACCGGCGGTCAGCGTTTAAAGCGTTGGCTAATGATGGTGATGGGTGGATTTAGTGTGGCTTACATAGGCAGGGCGACGTTCGCACATTTTTATCCTGATCTGTTTACGCAGCTGCTTGGCACGTCACTGTTGCAAGCGGGACTGATTTTATCGGGCATCGCTTACAGCGTGATCAATACCCTGATTATCTTCTTGTATAAATTAGAGCGCGTTCACGAGAAACTTCATCGTGAAGCGACCCGAGACAGTTTAACGGGGCTATTAAATCGTCGTGCCTTTTTGGCCAAAGCGAAACGGCGCGTTGAGACTGCCTCTTTCCCTCTCAGTGTACTGATGATCGACTTGGATGACTTTAAAACTATTAATGACTCATTTGGCCATTCTGTTGGTGATAAAGTATTGATCCATTGTGCTGACGTTTTCGAACAAGTGGTTGATGACGATGGCATTGTCGGACGCTTAGGAGGAGAAGAGTTTGCGGTCGTGCTCCCTTACTGCGACGGTGCTCGTGCACAGCAAATATCGGCTGGTTTGCTCCGCGCCGTTCAAAACAGTCGCGCTGAACTTGAAATAAGCTTGTCGGCCAGCATAGGAGTAACGACGACCTCCGAGGCGATGGATATCGACGGTTTGTTAGCCCAAGCCGATGATGCGCTTTATCAGGCGAAGCATGATGGAAAAAATACCTTTAAAGTGTACGTCTCGGCACTGGAAAGCGTCCCTCATGACGCAGAGCATATACCTAATATCGCTTGATGTGTGCATATCTAGACTTCATGCACAAAATTGACTTCACCGATGAGGTTCATTATTCTCCGACGATCATGTTGATATTTCGACTCTCTATTATGGCTTATATTTTATTTAAGAACTTCGTAAGAAGGCTGGGCTTCGCGCAAATACACGATGAAGTGTTGCTCGGAGCTTAACATCAAATCTTCATCAGATATTGTCATACGCCCTCTGCGTAGGGCTCTCAGTATCTGATGTAAAGACGCGATAGAGAGTGCGGCCGGTGATGCTCCATCACCGGCCTTTTTGCATTCTGATCACAGCAGAATGCATCCATTTTAATGATGACGAAAGGCCGGTACTTGTTACCGGCCTTTTTTTATGGATAAGAAACATGAGTTTATTAGTGATTGAAAACATCTGTTTTCAAATTGAGGAAAAAGTGTTGTACCAAGGTGCGAGCGTGGTGCTACATCATGGTGAACATGTTGGCGTGACGGGTGCGAACGGTGTGGGGAAAAGTACCTTGTTGAAAATACTGCAAGGGGAACTGCTGCCGGATAGTGGCGAGATTGTTTGGCAACCGAATATCCAAGTCGGTTATTTAGACCAGCATTTAACGATCGACCCAACACTGTCTATCTATGACTTTATGGCGTTGGCATATCGCGATCTTGTGGAGGTTGAGCGAGCGTTAAATGCTATCTACGCATCGATGTCGGCGGACACGTCAGACGCGGTGCTTGCCAAAGCGGCACGACTGCAAAGCCAATTAGAGGCACAAGATTTTTACCGTATCTCTCATCGTATTGAACAGGTCTCGGCTGGGCTGGGTATCGCGCCGTTGGGCATGCAAACCGCAATGGGCCAGTTAAGTGGCGGTCAACGGCATAAAGTGATGTTGGCAAAGTTACTGCTTGAACAAGCCGAAGTGATGTTACTCGACGAGCCGACGAACTTCCTCGATGCTGAGCACGTTGCTTGGTTGGCGGAGTTTCTTAATCACTATACGGGTACCTTTATGGTGGTGTCGCATGATGAGGCTTTCCTTGAGTCGATCACGACAGCGATTGTTGATATCGACCAGAGCAAGATACGCAAATACAAAGGATCGTATCAGCAAGCAATGGCACAAAAGGCGCAGCAGAGTGAAACACGGCACAAGCAATACCTCGCACAGCAGAAAAAAATGGATAAGTTGGCCACCTATATTCGCAAGAACGGCGCAGGTGTGAATGCGCGTATTGCCAAGGGGCGCAAGAAACAGCTTGCGAAAATGGTGCCGATTGAAAAAAAACAGACGCGTGAGACGGTAAGCTTTGCGTTCCAATACAAACCATTACGGTCGCAACATGTATTGGCCGCCAAGGGGTTGCAGATTGGCTATCGAACGCCGCTTTTGCCGCCGTTATCACTTCAGATTCAACGGGGCGAAAAAGTCGCGATTATTGGCTTCAATGGCTTGGGAAAATCGACATTGTTAAAAACCTTATTGGGAGAAATCCCTGCACTACGGGGCCAGATTGACACGGCAAACGGTATACAGTGGGGATATTTTGAGCAAGGCTTACATTGGCGATTTCCGGAAAGCTCTCCGGTTCAGGCCGTGTGTGGGGTAGGCCAGCTCACAGATAAAACCGCGCGCCAGAAGCTGGCTGAATGTGGTCTCAGTGGTAAAAAGGCGGTGCGGCCATTGCATACATTGAGCGGGGGTGAGCAAACCAAAGTAAAGCTTTGTTGTTTAGCCGTGATGGCAACCAATGTACTGGTGTTAGATGAGCCCACCACACATCTTGATGTCGATGCAAAAATGGCATTGCAGCACGCCCTTAAAGCGTATGCAGGCACCGTAATTGTGGTTTCTCACGAGCCACAATTTATTGAGCACTGGCCGGATAAGGTGATCGATATGACCCAGCTTTAGTAGCTAACGCGTTAGTAATAGTCACGTCAGTAACAGCGAGGTCGCATGATGCGGCCTCGCTTATTTTTTTGCCATTTATGGATAAATTTGTATTTTTTGCCAAAAAAGGCTAAATTTGGCGGGGTTGGTTAACAAGGATGAATAATGGCGACAGAAAGCAAGGCACCCATTGCGGTGATCAGTGGCGATCTGGTGGATTCAACCGCCTTAAATCGAGATGAGTATGAGCGAGTACTGGCGCAAATCAAAACCATACAAGCCCATATTTCACGAGCGCATTGCGCTAATCAGCACAGCATTATACGCGGTGATGAGTTTCAATCTGTGATCCATGATGTAGCGAACGCGCTTCACTATGTCGTGATGTATCGTGTCGCCATCAAAGCACTGGGAAAACCGTTTGATTGTCGCATCAGCTTTGCGATTGCCGAGCAAGCGGATTTGCGTGAGGCGGTGTCAGAGTCAATGGGACAAGCGTTTGTACTATCTGGCCGCGGCTTAAAAGCAATGAAAAACCAGCGGCTGGCCTTTTTTTGCGCCAATGCCGATCTTGAAGACAGATTTGCGTTGTTGATCCGTTATCTTGACCGGCAACTCAGCGATGCGACATCTCGTCAATGCGAAATGATGCTGCCTTTATTACAGCGCGATCAACCACTTGCGTACGGTGAGTTAGCGGCCGCACTTGGAGTCGCGAATGCAACCGTGAGTAAGTCCCTTAAAGCGGCGGGTTGGGGGCTTATCGAGGCATTGTTGGCCGAGTTTCAGCAAGCTGTGGAGGCGCAAGTATGATGGCCTTCCTTTCTTTGCTGGTTCCCTTGTTACTGACTCATCTTATTTATGATTTCTATCTACAGCCTACGAATTGGTGGACGAAATCGACATCACGCGCGCGAATAATGGATTGGGCGGTGGGACCGCTCCTCTACGGTTTATGTTTACTGGTACCTGCGGTGTTTTGGACTCAAAACGTCTCGCCGCTATTGGGCGTATTGGCGGTTGGCATAATCACCAAGCGCGTAGTGGCAGTGCTTGATGGCCAACTTGTCGCGCAGTCATCACTGGCCCGTTTTACGGTGAGCCAAGGCATACACCTTTTGGTACTAGGGCTAATTGCCCTGAGTTTTGTGGCACAGCCACCTTGGGTTGGACTGACCGAGATGCCTCTGTTTAGCGAGCTCGTCGTGATTGGCACAGGCTATTTATTGATCTTAAAGCCGACATCAGTATTGATTGGTCATGTGTTACAGCGCTTTACGGTCACGTTAGACTCACCCTCTGATCATCAACATGATTATCATGGCCTCGTAGCTGCGGGGGCGTTGATTGGCTATTTAGAGCGTATTCTGATCCTGACCTTTACCTTGCTTGGCAGCTATACCGCTGTCGGTTTTGTGCTGGCAGCCAAGTCGATTTTCCGCTTTGGTGAGCTAACGCGTTCTGCCGATCGCAGCCTAACCGAATACGTTTTAATTGGTTCGTTATTGTCGGTAGTGATCACGACATTAGTGGGCGTTGTGATCACACAAAGCCTCACTTTGCTATGATTAGCCTTTTATAGCTAAAAGATAAGAATTAGCTGTTTTAGGCTTATAATATGGACTGGTATTAAGAAACGATGCGTCAGTCAGTCGTTTGGCGAACGATAAAAAGAACATTGTTTATTGGAACTTGCTTGATGCCCTCAGGTCAGTAATAGGATGCTTGCTTGTTAAATTACTGTTATGGCTAAATAAACCTGAAGGAAAAGTATGTCCCGACACATTTTACTCACCGGAGCACTGGCGGTGTCTTTGCTCTCAGGGTGCAGTTTTCAAGGAGAGTCACACGTGAAAGCTTCCAGCCCAGGCGAACTGAGTGCGCCTGTCGCGAAAAAAATCCCTCATGAAATGACCATTCACGGCGACACGCGCGTGGATAACTACTATTGGATGCGTGACGATGCACGCCAAGATCCCGATGTGATCGCTCATCTTAATCAAGAAAACGCCTATGCCGATCAGGTGCTCGCGCACACTGAGCCAATGCAGGCCAAACTATTCGATGAAATCAAAGAGCGTATCGTCAAAGACGACGCCTCGGTTCCCGTCAAAAAAGGCAGTTATTTCTATTCCAGTGAGGTGGAAGGCGATAATGAATATCGCACTTACGTGCGTGCGAAAGATTTTGCCGGCACCGACAAAACGGTAATTTTGGATGTCAACGCGCTCGCGAAAGGGCATGAGTTTTACAGCATTGGCCAACTCAGTGTCAGCCCAAACGAAAACCTATTAGCCTATGGGGAAGATACCCTCAGCCGCCGCGTTTATACCATTCAAGTTAAAGACCTCACCACCGGTGAGTACCTCGATGATAAGATTGAAGGCGCCTCGAGCAGTATTGTGTGGCAGAACGATAACCAAGCCTTCTACTACATCAAAAAAGATCCGCAAACCTTGCTGGGATATCAGGTGTATCGCCACCGTTTGGGCACCCCACAATCCGCTGATACGTTAATATACGAAGAAACGGATACCAGCTACTACACCGGCTTGAGCAAAAGCAAAGACGGTGAGCAGATCTTTATTTGGCACTCTAGCACTGAAACCAGCGGCGTATCGCTCGTGGATGCCAATGATCCGAATGCCACCGCCCAAGTGTTTTATCCGCGAGAAACTGGCATCGAATATGAAGTAGCGAAGCGTGGCGAGTGGTATTACATCTATACTAACTATCAAGCAGTCAACTTCCGCTTGATGAAGGTACACCAAAGTGAGCGTGACGATCGCAGTCAATGGCAAGATGTGATCGCGCCAAACGATAAGGTGCAGTTGGTTGATTTTACGCTATTTGATAACCACTTGGTCTACGAGCAGCGCGAGAATGGCTTGCCGCGTACCACAGTGCGTAACCTCACCACTGGGGAGGAATATCAGCTCACGTTTAACGACTCGGCTTATGCGTCCTACCTGACCGGCAATGCAGAGATGGATAACACCGCGGTGCGCGTGTATTACAACAGCTTGACCACGCCGGGCACCTATTACGAGTTTGACTTGGCGTCGGGCGAGCGTGAAATGCTCAAACAAAACCAAGTGCTGGGTGATTTCAACCCGGACAACTACCAATCCGAGCGGGTGATGATCACCGCACGTGATGGCGCGCAAGTGCCTGTATCTTTAGTGTACCGTAAAGATCGCTTCAAAAAAGATGGTACCAACCCGCTCTATCAATACGGCTATGGCTCCTATGGCGCGACCATGGATCCCATGTTCTCTACCACGCGTTTAAGCCTGCTAGATCGCGGTTTTGTCTTTGCTATTGCCCATATTCGTGGCTCTGAAATGCTAGGGCGCCCTTGGTATGACGATGGCAAAAAACTCAACAAAAAGAATACCTTTAACGACTTTATTGATGTGACTAAAGCGCTGACCGCGCAGGGCTATGGTGATAAAGACAAGGTGTTTGCCGTTGGTGGTTCAGCCGGTGGCTTGTTAATGGGGGCGATCATCAACCAAGCGCCAGAGTTGTATTTAGGCGTGGCGGCGCATGTGCCATTTGTGGATATTGTCACTACCATGCTGGATGAGTCGATTCCACTGACCACCAACGAGTATGATGAGTGGGGCAACCCGAATGACAAAACCTACTATGAATATATGCTCAGCTATTCACCGTACGACAATGTCACCGCGCAAGATTACCCCAACTTGTTGGTCACCACAGGCTTACATGACTCACAAGTGCAGTACTTTGAGCCAATGAAATGGGTCGCGAAACTACGTGAGTTCAAAACTGACAACCATACGTTGGTGTTTAAAACCGACATGGAAGCCGGCCACGGCGGCGCATCGGGGCGCTTTAAGCGCATCAAAGAAGATGCATTGGAATATGCCTTCTTCTTAGACTTGCTCGACAAGCAGGGTAAGTAATCAAAGGGTAACCCTCTGAAACGAGACAAGCGCCGCTAGCGGCGCTTTTTTATGCGGGTAGAGACGCGATAAGCACGCTCAATGTCGATAAAAAACGAGGTGCTCAGGCTTACTGATTGYTCTCAGCATCTTCGCGCTTGATCACCTTGTGGCCTTCTTCGGTCACGCCATTTTTCCAATAGCTGCTGATGTAGATAAACTCGCGCTCAACATCACGATCGTTACGGAAGTATTGGCGCAGTGCGCGCATGCTTTCAAACTCACAGGCACACCACACGGACACTTGCCCGGCTAACCAAGGCTGAGCTTTTACCGTCTCGGCCAACGTCGGGGTGGTCAGCCAAATAATCTCCATCCCCGCGGGGGCGTCGAGTGGTTGGGCATCTTCCTCGGCATCGAGCTGAACCACCGCATAACCTTTGGCATTGTTAGGCAAGGTCTTGATCTTGGCCGATAGTGCCGGCAACGCGGTCATATCGGCCGCCATAAAGAACCAATCCGCATCGCGATTAATCGGCGCAATCGTCCCAGGGCCGGCAATATTAATGGTATCGCCCACTTGGGCATTCAGAGCCCAGCGCGCGGCAAAACCACAGTCGGCTTGCTCGATTTGATGACGAACCATATCCACTTCAATTTGTTGCTGGCTAGGCATAAAGCGGCGAATGGTGTAGGTACGCATTACGGGGCGCTCGCCTTCTGCTAATCCGCTCAGATCTGTGCTTCCCGCTTTATCAAACAGTAACTTGATATAGCCGCCTTCACACTCTGCAGGGAACGCCGCGAAAGCGTCGCTTTGTAAGGTCAAGCGTTGCATATTAGGTGTGACGGTTTGGGTATCAATAACGTGAGTGAGGTGATAGTTCGGCTGTTTCATGTTTTCTAACTTAAAATCATTATCATTTACAATTAATCATACCATTCGGATGCGGGATGTGTAAGTGCTTTACATTGTTTTACGCTTCTATACTAGGCAATACCCTGAGAAGTGAGTAAGATACAGACGCATTATTATTACTAAAAAACAATCACATGGAGCAAAAATGAAGAAAGTCATACTCACGGGCGCGATGGCGGTGCTGCTGTCGTTGAACGTCTCGGCCTCTGAGCTCAAGCCGATCATGAAAGAAATGAAAATGACCTTTAAAGAGGCGGCGAGCGCACAAAGTATCGAAGCCATGCAAGCCCCGGTCGCGAAACTAGAAACCCTGATCGCGCAAGCTAAAGCGGGTAGCTATCCACCGGAAAAAGCAGAGACCTTCATGGAAGGGTTCGATAAGCTGGCGGTGACGGTAGAGGAAATTGATGCCGCGTTGAGCGAAGGCGACCTTGATAAGGCGCAACAAGGTTTGCGCCAAATTGATGCCTTACGTGAAGAGTACCACGACAAACGCAACCCAAGCATTTGGCAGCGCTTATTCGGTTAATCGCGCAATCAGTGAACGTGACGATAGCGAGGGTATGATGGCGACTCAAAAAACGATTCTGCGTTATCCCTCGCTGTCGGTAGCATCTGCATTTGAGAAAGAACAGGCGCTGATCCGCCGGATAGAGCAGGGTGAACTCAACGAGGCATTACTGCTTTGGCAGCCAGATGCGCAAACCTTGGTGCTGCCAGCAGGCCAAAAATGGCCCCAAACGCCTGAATTGCGTCGCGCCCTATCAGCGTTAGGTTGGCAAATACAGAGCCGCCGAACAGGCGGGGCGCCGGTGCCGCAACTACCCGGCGTGATTAACGTGTCTTACCTGACGGTGTGGCCGAATAACACCCCTTATCATATCCAAATGGCGTACCAGTATTTTTGCACCATTTTGCAGTCTTTTTTCCATCAGTTAGGCATTGCGACCACGGTGGGTGACACGCCCGGATCGTATTGTGATGGTGACTACAACCTCAATATTGCCGGCAAAAAAGTGGTGGGAACCGCCCAGCGTATTCTGCATTTAGGTGCGGGTGCAGGCAAACAAACCGTAATGCTGGCACAAGCGTGTCTGCTGATTGATGCCGATTGCCAACATATTGTTGCCCCTGTATCGCTGTGTAATCAGCTTTGTGGTCACCCCGATCGCATTGAGGCCGAGGTGCATACCCCCTTGTCGGCGCACTTAGGTGAATTGCCGACAACCGAACAACTGTTTCAGTTGTTGACTCAAGCGTTTATAGCAAGGCCACCACTCGTGGTGGGCAAGGCTTGAGGCCGCGGCTCAATATAGTATGCTTTAGCACAATCGTGCCTAAAACAAATCCCAAGGAGAGAGGAATGCGCGTCCATCTTGTTATTCACGAGGCGTTTGAAGGCCCAGGAGCCATTTTAGATTGGTGTGACGAGCGTGCCTATCATGTGACCACCAGTCATTTGTATCGGGGCGAGCCGTTGCCAGAAAGCGGTGAAGGCATTGACCTGCTGGTGGTACTCGGCGGGCCGCAGAGTCCAGATACGCCACAGTCTGAGTGTCCGCATTTCGATAGCCAACGCGAGCAAGCGCTGATTAGGCAGTGTATCGAACAAGGCAGCGCGGTGTTAGGAATTTGCCTCGGGGCGCAATTGATTGGTGAAGCCTTGGGCGCGCCGTATCAGAAAAGTCCTGAGCCCGAGATTGGCTATTTCCCCATCCAATTAAGCGAAGATGGCCACATTGACGAGCACATCCCGCACTTTGCGCCGCAAGAAATTGTGGGCCATTGGCATAATGATATGCCGGGGCTAACACCCAATAGTCGTGTACTGGCTAGCAGCGAAGGCTGTCCGCGCCAGATCGTGAAGTACGGACCACGGGTGTATGGCTTTCAATGCCACCTTGAGTTGACGCCTCTGGCGGTTGAAGGTTTACTGCAAGCCGCCTATCCAGAGGGCGAGGCCGCCAACAAACGCTTTATTCAAGACCCTGACTCCATTCGCGCCTTTGATACGGCTCCGATGAATGCGCACTTGTTTGCCTTTCTCGATAGCGTGCTGACTGACAACGATCTCGTCACTGAGTGGCTGTTCTAAGCAATTAGGTTAGGAGCACGGTAACCGCCACAGTGCTCCGCCTACTAAGCGCTATTGTTTGAGCGTCATCGTCTGAGCGCCATCTACCGCGTCTTAGTGCAACATGCCTTCACACACGGCGGTGACATCATCATCCAATAAACTCAACTCGATGGCTATCTTCATCGCTGCCACCACATCACTTACCGGCATGCTCGGGGCGCGGTGTTTGCACGCTTGTGCTGGGCTGTAGGGAATATGAATAAAGCCGGCGCGTACCTCGGTGTGATGAGCCAGCGCATGCATCAAGCCATAAAACACGTGGTTACACACAAAGGTGCCCGCGGTGTAAGAAACACTGGCAGGATGATGCGCTTCGTTTAATGCGTTCACTAAACGATTGAGGGGCAAGGTAGAGAAATACGCAGTGGGTCCAGATGGCACCACCGGCGTACCATGCGGCTGCTTACCGGCGTTGTCGGGAATGGGCGCGTCCTGATAATTGATCGCGACCTTCTCTAAGCTTATCTCTGCGCGACCACCGGCTTGGCCAAGTGCGATCACCATCACCGGACTGAGCGATTCTAGCGCGCTGTGTAACGTCGGTAAGCTGTCTGCAAAGGTGCAGGGCAGGCGCACGGCTTTAACAATGCACTCCTCATTAGGCTGCCAGCCTTCTAATGCTTTTGCCACTTGCCAAGACGGGTTATCGCTCTCGCCGCCGAACGGTTCAAATCCAGTAATTAAGATGGTGTGCATGCCATGTCCCTATTGATGTGATATGCCTGAGATAAAAGGACTTTACCGCAAACACTGACAGGGGTCACCTTTGTGTTTGTTGTGAGTGCTGATTAAAAAGTAGGCGCATTTGCAAAGGTCTCGCTACGCTTAATGAGTATTGTTCACAGTGAGGGTAAACAATGAAACACTTACTTTTGGCACTGATACTTGTCGCGGTACCGGCGACTGCTGATACCTTTAGAGCCCATTGTCGTGATCGTGCGCCTGAGTTGATCCCTACCGAAGCGGGATGTGATGGGCCAGTGGCTGAAATCATTACTGTTGCGCTAGAGAAAATGGGCCATACCGTCGATTGGTCAACGGTACCTTGGGCAAGAACGATCAACGTGGCCGAAGTTGGGGAAGTTGATATTATTCCACGTCATTCGATGAACAATGAGCGTGAGGCCTTTTTGAATGCCGTTCCGTATGGTTACAGCGTCCGTGAAGTGTTTTACATCATCGGCCCAAACGTTAACCAGCAAATCAACAGTTTTGAAGAGCTAAAGCAGTATCGGATCGGCGCACTGCGTGATAGCTTCTACTCCGATTTATTTAACAATACTGACGATCTTAAGCGTCGCTATTACAACGACACGGAACAAATTATCAAGGTGCTGGAAAACGGGCGCATTGATGTGGCAGTGACATCTTCCAGTCATGATATTGATAAGTTCACTGCGGTGAGTGCGTTCACTCAAGCTAACTTTGTTGACCGTTTTTATAATGGACGGTATGTCAGCATCCCGAAAAAATCACCGGTGGCGAATTATTTCCCTGAGTTTGAGCGGACTATTCAGCAAATGGTTACCTCAGGCGAAGTCAGTGCCATTTTTGAAAAATACGGTCAAACGCCGCCTGAACAAAAACCGGTGAACTGATTGTTTAATCATTCACATATAAAAAACGCCCCAGTGAGAACTCGCTGGGGCGTTTTCGTGTCGGCGTTAACTTTATTGGCTCTCAAACAAATAGAGATAATCCTCATAACCGGCAWCGGCCATTTTATCGACGGGCACAAAGCGCATCGCGGCTGAGTTCATGCAATAGCGCAAGCCGGTGGGGGCGGGACCATCCTCAAACACATGACCAAGGTGCGAATCGGCGACCTTGCTGCGGACCTCGGTGCGCGTGTAAAAAAGCGAATTATCCGGCTTGGTAACCACATACTGCTCATTAATGGGCTGTGTGAAGCTCGGCCAGCCAGTACCGGATTTGTATTTATGAGTGGAGGAGAACAGCGGCTCGCCCGAAACGATATCCACATAAATCCCCGCTTGTTTGTTGTCCCAATATCGATTGCGGAATGCGGGTTCAGTGCCGTCTTCTTGAGTGACTTCGTATTCAATGTCTGACAACATCGCGCGAATTTTTTCATCCGAGGGGCGCGAGTAGCGGGTGTTCGTTGATGTCATCTCTTCCGCTTTTTGCGCATCAATCATCTCACGCAAGGTGACCGGGTTGTCTTTGCGATCGTCACCAAAAATCTCGTCCAGATACTGGTCACGCCCTGATGCATAGCGATAGTAGCTATAGCGAATGCTGTGGTTTTTGTAGTAATCCTGATGATAACTTTCTGCTGGCCAGAATGTCTCGAACGGAATCAATTCGGTTTTCAGCGGCTTTTTAAACACGCCTAACGCTTCAATTTCCGCCATAAAATCCGCGGCAATTTGCTTTTGTGTTTCAGAGCGATAAAAGATCGCGGGACGATATTGCGGGCCACGGTCAACGAACGAGCCTTGGTCATCGGTGGGGTCTATATGACGGAAAAACTGATCCAGCACCTGTTCATAATTCAGGACGTTAGGATCATAGGTGACATCAATCACCTCAATATGCCCACTGGTGCCGGACGAGACCTCTTTATAGGTGGGATTTTCAAGCTCACCGCCTGAGTAGCCAGWCACCACATCAATCACGCCGTTGAGCTTTTCAAGATCAGATTCTGTACACCAAAAGCAGCCGCCGGCGAGAGTGGCCTTTTGGTAGCCTTGTGACGTGGTGGCAGTGTCTTTCACCGCTGCATAACTTGCTATCGATAGCAAACTGAACGCTGTGAACGCGATAACTCGCCACATTGATTTGTGCTGTTTCATGATCGCCTCGTTATTAGGGTTGGTGAGGATCAAGACCTGCGCACCAAGCAGAAACTTTCATCCTCTCCCACTTTTCTGTTGTTACAGATAACGTAGCGCAGAAAAGCCCTTAGCGATCACCTACCAAAGCAGCTGACCTAACACAGGGGCAAGCAACACAGTGACCATGCCCGCAATCATCATTACCACACTCGACACCACCCCTTCGGCATGGCCTATCTGATAGGCTTTAGCGGTGCCGGCTCCGTGTGCTGATGCGCCCAAACTTGCGCCGCGTCCTAAGCGCGAGCGAATCGAAATCACGGTCAGAATACTTTCACCAATCGCCATCCCAATCACTCCAGTGAGAACCACAAACAGCGCAGTGAGATCGCTTTGCCCGCCAATCGCTTTAGTGGCTTCGACGGCAAAAGGGGTGGTGATTGAGCGCATCGCCAAACTGCGTTGCAGCAGTTCAGACAGCTCAAACACCCGCGCTAGCACCACAGTACTAGTAATTGCGACCAGCACAGACACTGTGACGCCAATCGATAGTGACAACCAATGGCGGCGGATGAGCGCGCGGTTATCATACACAGGGATCGCAAACGCCACAGTCGCCGGGCCCAGCAGCCACAGCAACCAGTACGATTGCGCCATGTAGTCTTGATACGGGATATTAAATCCAACCACTACCGCGACAATCAGCAAGGGCGCGAGCAACAATGGCATTACCAGAATCGAGGGATGACGGCGATACAGCCATTTGCTCATGTAATAAAAGCCAAGGGTCATTAAAAAGCAGGTAACGCTTAATAACGAGGCATGAAGCCAAGTAGGTAAAGCAGACATCATGGCTTAGCACTCCGGTTTTAAATCAGGATGATGCGTGTGGTGATGGTTACTGCGGCGGCGCGCCATTTTAACCTCAAAACGATACACTTTATCGACCACCCAAGCGGTTGACGCAATCACCATCGCGGTACTTAAAATCAGAACAACCATGATCTTACCGCCTTCTTGCAGCAATAAATCTTGGTAGTTGACCACCGCCACCACTGCCGGCACAAAAAACAGCAACATCTCGGCTAACAGCCACGCCGCCCCGCGACGTAACCAATCAGCCCGGACAATTTTCAACATCAATGCGCCTAACAACAGCAACATACCGGTGAGGTTGGCTGGTAGTGGAATAGCAAAGGTTGTGACCAACCAATCAGACAAAAACCAAATGCCCGCTAAGACAAAGACTTGCAGTAAGGTAAGTAAGGCGTTTTTAATCAATTGCATCGAAGGCGTGCCAAGAATCTGTGAGATGGCTCATAGTTTACGTCTTGGCAGAGAGTGAATAAAGTGACTTTTTTTTATTTAAACTATGCCAAAATGGCATGATTTGTTGAGCGATAAAGCTGCGTTAGCGACGACCTAGTCCCGTGAGGAATCAGTTTTTCGTCATACATGCCTGGTACTAAAAGTGAAACTATGTTTTCATATATCTCCTTAAAAATAATTTATAGTTTCATTTTTATGGGTAGTCCGTCATGTTGTCTTTGACAAATCGAGTCTTAGCAGATTGTCTTTGATTTCTTTTTAATGTGAAACTATATTTTTACATATTGAGTTTTTATCAAGTTTTAGTTTCATTATGATGAAGTATGATAAGGAAGCGCCGCCCAAGCGTGGTGCCACTGTGTTCCCGCGGCAGATGAAAATATTGCATCAATTGGGTGAAAACATCTTATTGGCGATGAAACGTCGAGGGATCAGTCAAGATAGAATGCATCAGCGCACAGGGATCTCGAAACCAACGCTACGAAAAATCACAAAAGGCGATCCGACAGTGTCGTTAGGCCATTATGTTAATGTGCTCGCCGTACTCGGTTTATTAGACGATCTAGGTAAAGTCGCGCTCGATGATGAACTTGGTAGGAAGCTGCAAGATATCGAGTTGTTGAAAACGAGACGATAGGGCATCAAACGAATGGAAATCTTTGTCTACGCCGATTGGATAGAAACTGAGCCGCCCTTGTTTATTGGGACACTGAGAGCATCGCGAATCCGTGGTAAAGAGCATTTCAGCTTTTGCTATGACAAGACCTGGCTTAAATCTAAGTATGCTTCTCAAATCGATCCTTGCCTTCATTTATATAGTGGCGAGCAGCACGCTGAAGATGACAAAAACTTCAAGATATTCTTGGATTCTTGCCCTGATCGATGGGGGCGCTTGCTGATGCAACGTCGAGAAGCTGTTATAGCCCGCATTGAGGGACGTAGAGCGAACACATTATACGAAACCGACTATCTCCTCGGTGTTCATGACTCGTTTAGAATGGGCGCTTTAAGGTTTTGTACCGAGCATGGTGGCAATTTTCTTGACGACAATGACGATCTGGCGGCTCCAGCTATGACTTCACTCGCGGAGCTAGAATGTGCAGCGCAAGGCATCGAGGACAAACCTGACTTTGATAATCCTGATTACCTTAAATGGTTGAATATGCTTATCTCGCCAGGGTCATCGTTGGGCGGAGCTAGGCCGAAAGCTTCTGTAAGAGGTGTCGATGGTACTTTATGGCTGGCAAAGTTTCCAAGTCGGTATGACGATTATGATATTGGCCTGTGGGAATACTTAGTGTACCAAATGGCCTTGGACTCTGGGATCAATATGGCTGAATGTAAGGTGCAGGCCATTGGCTCAGACCACCATATTTTCCTGACTAAACGATTTGATCGTACCGATGACGGTAGGAGACTGCACTTTACGTCAGCAATGACACAGCTTGAATATTTCGATGGCAATGATGATGGAGCGAGCTATTTAGAGTTAGCGGAATATCTTATCCAGAACGGCTCTAATACGCGGGCGGATTTGGCACAGCTTTGGAGACGTATGCTGTTTAATATCATGGTTGCCAATAGTGACGATCACCTACGTAATCATGGCTTTATTTTTGACACGACAGGTTGGCGACTGTCACCCGCTTACGACATCAATTCAACACAACATGCCCACGGTCTGCACTTAAATATTGACGACAAAGATAATGCTTTAGATATTGACCTAGCGTTTGAGGTGGCAGAGTACTTTCAACTCGATGTGAAAACAGCTGACAAGATTTATCGTCAAGTCGCCCAGGCCGTGTCGAAATGGGAGCGCTTGGCAAAAGAAGCAGGCATCAAACGCGGTGAGCGAGACTTGATGAGAGACTGCTTCATGTTACCGAAAGCGTAACCTAGTGACGCATGGTAAGAAGTGCCAGTTCCTCTGCTTTTTTCGCCATCAACTATGCCAAAATGGCATGGTTAACGATTAGGTTTTAAGGGCCGTTTATGGATATTCGTGCGTTGCGCTATTTTATTGCTCTGGTGGAAAAGCAGAGCTTTACTGCCGCCTCGGCGTCGTTGCATGTGACGCAACCGACAATCAGTAAAATGGTGCGTAACCTTGAGCAAGATGTGGGTCAGCCGTTGTTGCACCGAGAGGGAAGGCGGTTTTGGTTAACCGATGCTGGTGAGGTGGTGTATCAGCGCGCGCAGAGCATTATTGCTGAGTTCGAGCAGCTAAATTCCGAGCTGGACGATCTCAACCAATTGGCGCGCGGTCAGCTTAGATTGGGGATGCCACCGATGATAGGGCCGCTGTATGCCAATGTGCTGCGTGAATACCGCCAACGCTACCCAAATGTCGCGCTTAGTATTGTTGAATACGGGGGACGGCGCACCGAACAAGCATTGATCAATGACGAGATTGATGTGGCAATCACCATGCTCACCGACACCCAGCCCGAGTGCTTGCAAAGCTTACCCTTACAAACTCACCCCATTTATGCAGTGCTGCCCAACCAAGCCGTGTGGCGTGCGCAAAAAAGCCTGACATGGCAGGCTGTTAAAGACGAGCCGTTTTATCTATATAGCGCTGAATTCACTCTAAGCGATCGGATTATTGCCCGTTGTGAAGAGCACGGTTATCAGCCCACCATTGCCGCGCGTAGCAGTCAGTGGGATTTTTTAGCCGCCTTGGTGAAAAGTGGTGCAGGGGTAGCATTTTTACCTGCGCCCTTATGTCAGCGCCTCAGCGCCAGCTTGGAAGACAGTGAGTTATTGCTAGTGAAACCGATAAGCCCGGCGATTGAATGGCAACTGGGACTAGTCTGGCACGGCGAGCGCTATGTTTCACGCACCGCCGAGGCCTGGATGCAGTTGTGTCAGTCGACGGAGGTGATGGATACATAACAATTACTTTCCCAAAATTGTTCCACCGAAAGACAGAGCTGTCGCGTGGATAGAAAGCGACGTTAACGATTGAGTTGTGGCAAGGGTAGCAGTGCGAGATTGTACGATGGGACGCAAACCTAGGTGTTGGTAAGTTAAAGGTGTAAAACGGAAAAGCTCTAATTGCTAGGTATTATTCTTTAAGGAGGGTTACAAAACGTTTAGTCTTCTTTTTGAATAGCGTCTGCTTGGGTTAACCGAATAATGTCTAATGGCCCTGTCACATGATTGCAGGCAGCGGTGAGACCGCAGTAAGAGACCTTCTATATGTGTTTGCCGTAAGCAATGACTTAATGGCGGAAATGACAGAATGAAGTAGACGACTTTGCTGTTCGAGAGCATTGGCTGCTGCGCAGCCAAAAAAATGCTATTGCCTATTGACCGGAGAAGGGCTCATATGTGTTAGCAATATGACTCCACAGGCTTGGAAAAACTGTATGCGCCAGTCAAATGCAAAGATTTTGCTATCTTGATTGTACAATTACTTTCAAAATACTCCTCTTCTTCATCCCATACATCTTTCATATGGAAGTAGTCGTGAGATTGAAAGCCTTCGTTAAAATTGAAAAGGATTGCTTGAATGTAAACAGCACTTGCCCTCGAAGCGTGAAAAAGGAGATTTAACAAATTTCTCTTTTTATCTTCACCTCCCCAATATTCTGGATTGTCAATTATTGGGAAAACACCATGGGCAATATGATTTCGTAGGTTTCTGATTAAATGCAAACCAGCGCTATTATCAGTTTCCTTCACATCATCTATGCCATTGACCCTTAGAGAAAAGTGGTCAATGTACTTTCTAAAGGTTATCTCTAAGTTTTTCATTATATGAAAAAAATTGTCAGGCAAAGAATCTTTAGGAAGTAGATCGATCACTACTGTTGCTCTCATGCTTGGCTCTCGAAGCCGTTTATTTTGGGGCATGTTAACGACAACATCCAAAGAGTGATATTCTTTGTCAATAAACCGATAAGCCTCTTCCATTGCATTCGCAACGTACATAAAACGAGTCAATGCAGTAGAGTATTGTGTGAAATGTTCCTCATCTAACGCCTCATCGTCAATATCTGAAGGACAGTAGATTTCTGACATTTCATCTCTATATCGCCACCACTCCATATCAACTCTTTTTAAATGAGCAGCAAGTTTTAACCAGTCACCAATAACTGACGTTTTCACTATTCGAGTACTACCATGTTGAGTAAACTCAACTGAGTTACCCAAATATTTACAGAGTTCCGAAAGCTCAAAAAGATGTGACTCTAAGGGTCTATTTTTTGAGCAAGTTGGACACTTCGTCATTTACTACTTCCTTTTTATAATATCGCTAACGCCCAGCTCAGCGGGCAATTGGAGCGCAGCGTAAATTGATCCGCTGCAGCTGCTTGTTAGAAGGATTAGTGCTCATAGCTTTGCTTAACCTCTTCGTTCAATTCGATACAAGCTTTGATAATTTTTAGCGAAGACCGTACAAGAGCCTCATTTCTTCCTGATTCGGCTTCCCCTATAGGAAGAAACTTTCCGCCGTGGAATAGGTTGTTTCTCACCGTTCGGACAAACCTAATAATTTGCTGTGTGGTTCTCTGTTTTTGATCTAAGAGCTGTTCTTGGAAGATAACTTGTCCGTTTAGGAGCACTTGCTTTCTTGGCGGTGAATTTAATAGTAAATCCTTTGCTGCAATTAATTCTTCGGAAGCCAACTGATCAAATTGTTCGTGAATCTTATTGGCGAATCTATCCCAAGCAGGCTCAACCTTATCTTCATTACCTAATGCATATCCAGCTGACTTCAAAGCATGTTCCATCCGCGCAAATGTCGCCACGAATTCAATGGCTAAGTCTGCAGGCATGTGTAATTTTTGAAATAAGTGATTCACTTCAATTTCCTTCTAACGCTCCAATCACGCGCCTTTCGCGTGCATTGGCTTGTTAACTGATGACTTTAAGATAAAGTTTAAATGGCATGCACGATACAAGGAATCCAACAAGCCTCCATCTTTTCGTAATATAGACAATTCTTCTCCTTTTCTTAATTGCCTTGAATATTTGTCTTGCCGCTTTTTCAACTGGAGCCATCCAAAAAATACCTTCGCCTTTGGCCATAGCAGTGTCAACAAACCCTGGCCTGACATCTGTAACAACAATATTGTGACCTTCCATACGAGATCTACAAAGAACACCTTCCAAATAATTGGACATATAAGCTTTTGATGCATTATAAGATGGACACGGCCCACCTCTCAAAGCCATAATCGAAGATGTAGCCACAATATGCCCTTCTTTTTTGTTAGCGAAGTAGTGGTATGCTACATTCGCCAAGGCGGTAAAACCCGCCACATTTACCGCCACTGTTTCAAGCTCACCAGAAAGAGGAAATGTTGGATCGACATTTCCAGTCCCTGAGTTGATTACGACAACGCTGACATCATCCATCTCTCTAAGCAATTCTTTAAATGCTTTCACGGCTTCAGAAATTTCAGCTAGATCCATGGTAGTCTTGAAGCATTCTCCAGGTAACTCTTCCTCAAGCGAATCCAATAGTTCAGACCTCCGACCTGTTATTCCAACAACATAGCCATAAACTGACATTTGCTTAGCGAGCTCACGCCCAATTCCTGAAGTAGCTCCAATTATGATAGCCTTCATTGAGTCCTCACTAAAAAGTTAACATTGTATTAGTGCGCATGCACGATTTCCCAAAACCGTTATACGCACTTTTTTTCATCTAACCAACTGAAATAGATGGAGTCTATTGCCTCTCATACATATCTCTTTTCCGCGAAAGTGTGCATGCCGCCTATTTCTACTCAGGAATTCACACTATCCCCAAGCGTGAATCTGTAAACACATGACTAATAGGCTCTTTTTTTCATCCATTCTGGGATAGTGTGAATCTATCACGGATAAACGCGCATGCTTTGCGTTTATCTAGCCGGTAAACAGGTTGACCATCCTGTGTTTTGCCACGCTACCGCCAGTCAGTTGTCGGCACCTAACACGCCATTGAGTTGGTAGATTTGGGATTAGTCTATCAAGGGCTGTTTTGGTTTTCGTGCGTTATTGTCCAAAGTGTTAGGTAAGCCATGTTTTGTGAGGTGGGTACAAGAAGTTGGTTAGAACACAAGGAGCGAATTGGGTTGGTGGGGTGAAGTGCGCGATTAGAACGATTTTAGTATGTCCGTTTTGGCGGCGATAGTCAGCGTAAATGGCTTCATTGCGTGTCTTCGGCATCGATTTCTTGGATAAAGTTATCGATGTCGTACTCAGCATCGCCACTCTGTTCGCCCTCCACGAGAAGTTGACGCAGTGTATGCAGTTTTGTCTCTTGGTTTTCGAGTAAACGCAGTGCGGCGCGAACGACTTCACTTGTCGAGCTGTAACGCCCTGTTTCGATTTGGCTAGCGATAAAGCCATCGAAGTGTTCACCTAGGGTAATACTTGTATTCTTTGCCATGGTTAAAACTCGTTGATACCAATATATACCTAATTATGGTATTTGGCGTGCGTTAAGGCAAGATGACGGCCATGGGCGATAAAACCTATGCGACGAGCAATGTGCGCGAGCTCTTTCTCGCGCACTGCTGAGGATGGGGTGCCGCTGTGTTCGCCGATGCCGATTAGTGCGATTGCGCTGAATGCGTTGTCGCAGAGCGCGTTGCTTTTGTGGTTTGGCGCGTCGGCTGTGGGCGCTGTTGGTTGCGGTGGATTTGATATTGCTGCCATGCAAAGGTCACAACAAAACAGCCGGTGAGTAGCAATACAATGGTCGGACCGGGTGCGCTGTCGAGGTAAAATGACAGGGTCACGCCGCCCACGGCGGTGACTAAAGCAATTGCACAGGCAATCCATAGCATGCGGCTAAATTGTTTGCTGAGCATAAACGCGGTGACGCCCGGTGCAATCAACATCGCTACCACTAAGATAATCCCTACTGCATGTAACCCGGCAACAATGGTGGCAATCATTACCGAGAGTAAGAGCCAGTGAAGCTTTTGTACCGGGAGCCCGAGCACGCTGGCTTGCGCGGGGTCGAACGAGAGCAGCATTAAATCTCGCCCTTTAAGCAGTACAAGCGCAAGCACGACTAAGCCGGTGATGGCGGCGGTGAGTAGCTGTTGGTGGTTAATCCCCAACAGGTTGCCAAATAGAATATGGTCAAGATGCAAATCAGACGGGAACTGGCCTTGCAAAATCAGCCCCAGGGCGAAAAAGCCAGAAAACACAATTCCCAGCAAGGTGTCTTCTTTCACACGGCTATTTTGTTTGAGCCAATGCACACTGGTGGCGCATGCGGAGCCGGCGGCAAAGGCGCCGACAATCAGCGGCAGGCCAAACAAGTTTGCTAGCACCAATCCCGGCAGCACCGCGTGTGCCACGGCATCGCCAATTAACGACCAGCCTTTTAACACCAAATAGCATGAAAGCAGCGCACAAGGCAGCGCGACCAAGACGGCCATCAGCAAGGCATCTTGCATAAAAGTCAGTTGATACGGATTCATTGCAGTGCCTCCTGACGTTTGGCGCGCCGCGCGAGGATCCCGTGTTTGGGGCCGAACACAAAGGCGGTTAAGAAGAGTCCCACTTGGGCCAGCACAATCAGTGCGCCGGCGTTAAGGTTGGCGAAATAGCTGATATACACCCCAAACAGTGAGGTGAGTGTGCCGATGACGCCGCTCAGCACCAACACGGGCCCGAAGCGATCACTCAATAAATAGGCGGTGGCGCCGGGGGCGATCACCAAGCAAATCACCAAAAAGGCACCGACACTTTTAAGTGCCGCCATGGTGCAAGCGCTGAGCAGCGCAAAAAACAGCATCTTGAGCCCTACGACTGGCAAGCCAATGCAGCGGGCGTGGCTTTCATCAAAAAAGGTCAGCATAAAATCACGCCATTTCACCGCCAGTACGGTGAGGCTCACCAAGGCAATGATCAGCATTTGCACCGCATCGAGCGGGGCAATGGCGAGCAAGTTGCCCAGCATAATTTGTTGAATATCGACCGCGACGGGCGAAATCGAGACTAAAAACAGGCCGAAGGCGAAAAAGCTCGAAAAAATTAAACCGATGATCGCATCTTGTTTGATGTGGCTGCGTTGATGCAAAAACAGCATCACGCTCGCGGCCATGCCGCCGGCAACAAAGGCACCGAGCGAAAAGGGCAAGCCCAGCATATAAGCGCCGGCAACGCCCGGTACAATCGCATGAGAGAGGGCATCGCCCATCAGCGACCAGCCTTTGAGCATCAAAAAGGCAGAGAGCAAGCCGCACACGCCGCCAATCAAGGTGGTGACCAGCAATGCTTTTTGCATGTATTGATAGGCGAGGGGATCGAGTAAGCTCATTCGCGCCGCTCCTGCGCGCTTTGTTCGCGCTTGCCGTACACTACCAAGGGACGTTCATCGTCGGAAATCACCGACAGCTCGCGCGGATCGGCATCTTGGTGGAGTTGATCGCTAGGCATGACATACTGGCGCAGTTTGCCGCCAAAAATGGCACTCAGGTTCTCGGTGGTAAACACATGCTCAGTGCGTCCGCCTGCCACCACCGCGCGATTGACCAGCACGGTGCGATCGCAAAAGTCAGGCACGGTGCCAAGGTTATGGGTGGCGATTAAAATGGTTTTGCCCTCGTCTTTGAGTTCGAGCAACAAACGCATAATCGACTCTTCACTGGTGACATCTACGCCAGTAAAGGGCTCATCCAGTAAAATCAGCGGGCTGTGCTGAGCCAGCGCGCGGGCGAGGAAAACGCGCTTTTTCTGTCCGCCGGACAGTTCACCAATTTGGCGCTGGCGAAATGCACTCATATCTACCCGAGCCAAGGCCTCATCCACCGCTTGATGATCCGCCGCTTTGGGGCGACGCATAAATGACATCTTGCCGTAGCGGCCCATCATCACCACGTCTTCCACTAACACCGGGAACGACCAATCGATCTCTTCCGATTGAGGCACATAAGCGACCAAGCCTGCTTTTTGCGCTTGCTTAATGGGAGTACTGTTGACCGCAATGCTGCCACTGCCGGGATTCACAAACCCCATGATCGCTTTAAACAAGGTGGATTTGCCGCTGCCATTGGCACCGACTAGGGCAGTAATGGTTTGCGCTGGCAGCGAGAAGCTGGCGTGTTCAAGGGCACACAGGCCGTTTCGATACACGACACGCACCTCGTTGACATCTAACACACTGGGCGTGCCGTCGGTTAAATCATAGTGCGTCATGGCGTAACCCCGCTAACACGGTTTCTGTGGTAACTGTCAGTAAGGATAGATAGTCAGGCACGGGCCCGTCAGCTTGACTGAGCGAATCGACATATAAAATGCCGCCATAGTGTGCGTCGGTCTCCGCGGCGACTTGTTTGGCGGGCGCATCAGACACGGTGCTTTCGGAAAAGACAGCACGCACTTGGTGTTCTCGCACGGTATCAATCAGCGCGCGCACTTGTTGCGGTGTGCCCTGGCGCTCGGCGTTAATCGGCCATAAATAGGCTTCGTTGAGGTTTAAATCACGCGCGAGATAAGAAAACGCACCCTCACTGCTTACCAACCAACGCTGGGACTCGGGGACAGCGGATAAGGCATCTTGCGCACGCGCGAACACGGCTTGAATTTGCGCCTTGTAGGCTTTGGCATTGGCTTGGTAGTGCGTTTGGTTGGCAGGGTCGTACTTAATCAGGGCTTGCTCGATGTTATCAACGTATCGCATCGCATCAGAGGGCGACATCCACGCGTGTGGGTTGGGCTTCCCACGATACGGGCCCGAGGCAATCACAATCGGCTCCACCCCGTCAGATAAGATCACATTCGGCACCTTATCAATGTGCTGGAAAAAACGTTCGAACCAGCGCTCTAAGCCTAACCCGTTCCACATCACCACATCCGCACCTTGCGCACGCAGAATATCTCCCGGAGTGGGTTGGTAATTGTGGATCTCCGCGCCGGGTTTAGTGAGAGACACTACCTCGGCATGCTCGCCCGCTACGTTGGCGGCCATATCCGCGAGAATGGTAAAGCTGGTCACCACTTTTAGCTTGTCCGCGTGTTTTAATTGGTCGGCGTGCGCCATCGGAGAGAGCAAGAGCGCCGCAATAATTAGCAGGTGTTTTCTCATAAGCGTTAATCTCGTTCATTATGCGTGTGACTACGGCGTGAGGTCGCCAGCCGATCATACGTTAAAGATAACGGTTATGATAATCATTCTCAAGTGAGTGTTGTTAAAAAGGGCACACGAGGCGCCCTGTCGTCACGTTTCCTGTGATCTTTTACTAATCACGAATGGTGTCGTAGCGAGCCCATTCCATAATGGTCCAATCTTTTTCTTGGGCATGCAGGCTTAAGTGCGGGTCAGGGTTAACCGCAAAAGCGCTGTCAACTTGCTCAAGCAAGGGGACATCCCAGTGCGAATCACTGTAACCGTATGTGTGGCCGACCGTGTCATGACGGTCAGATAGCCATGCCTGCATGTAGTCATGCTTGCCACGAAAATCACGCACGCAATGGGATATGCTGCCTGTATACACACCATTTAATGTTTCAAGCTCAATCGCAATCACGGTATCGAGTTTGAGTAGTTCGCCAATCGGCCTTGCCAAGTGTGCGGCGGTATTCGATACCAGCACACAGTGATCGCCTCGTGTTCGGTGCCACTCGATGCGCTCTAACGCTTGTGGCACTACCACGGGAGCGACGCGCTGATCGATAAAGTCGGTCGCCCATGCAGCCACAGTTTGAGTGGATTTTCCTTTAATTGGGCTCAACTGCACTTGCATATACTGCTCAAGGTTGATGCGGCCTTTTTTAAAATCCAGATACGCCTGTTTTTCTTGGTCGACCACGTTTTGCGGGGCGAGATCGTACTGGCAAAGGTATTCCAGCCACGCTTGCTTGGTGTCGGTGGCAATCAGTGTTTCGTCTAAGTCGAAGAATGCAATGTTAATCGGAGAAGTCATAGCCAAACTGATGTAATGAGACATTGATAGGCATCCTAACCAGCAAGTATGACGATAGGGTTTCACTCTGCAGTCACATCGTCTGGTAAGAGCAGCCCGTATTTTTGCTTCAAATCGTCAAAGGTGCCATTCCGTTTGATTATTTCTAACCCGCGGTTAAAGGCTTGAATATATTCTTGCGCTTTAGGGTTGGCTTTGCCGGCGGTGACATGGATATGTTGTTTGATCATCGGAGTGGGGGAAAAGTGAAAATCATCAGTATTTAGGTTTAAGGGTTCGAGCTCGTGTTGCATCACAAAGCGATTGCCCACGGCCAGATCGACCCGTTTGGCAGCGAGCATTTGTAAGCTCGAACTTAGCGAGGTGGTTTCCACCCGTTGAAAATAGTCCGCGTCTAAAAACCAAGACTCATAGCCATATTCGAGTACACTGGCAACCCGTTTGCCGGTAAGGCTTTCTGGGCCAGTGAAGTCAAACGCTGTGTCTTTTCGCATCATGATATCGATATTGGTTGCGAAATAGGGGTCGCTGTAGAGCAGAAATTCACTACGTGCGTCTGTGTACCAAGTGGTGGTGATTAAGTCGATTCGCCCATTTCTGACTTCGTACAAGCCACGCGCCCAAGGGAAGAGTAAGAATTTGGTGTCATAGCCTTGGGTAGAAAGGGCTGCGGTCACCACTTCGACAGAGAAGCCCGGTTTAGCCGTATCTCGGGTGACGTAAGGAGGCCAAACATCGTTGACTGCGGTAACAATTTTCATCGCCCCTTGTGCCGGAAGTGTGGCGAGACAGAAAGCAAAAACGAAGAAAAGACGCTTAAAAGAGGTGAGTCTCATARACAGGCATCCTTATCGTTTAATGGATATCATCGCCAGACCAAGGCGTCGCTTTTCATGAGTATAGTGAATGTTTTAGGGATAGATAATAAACGCCCCAGCAGGTGCCGGGGCGTGTGGATTAGTAGGGAAGGAAAGGGTTATCCCTTATTGGCGGATGCCCTCTACGTGCAGCTCCATATCGACATACGTGGCTGGACCCATAGTGGCAATGCCGAAATCAGCAAGCTCGAGGCGAGTGTTGCCCATAAAGCCTGCGCGGTAGTTACCCCAAGGGTCATCGCCGTGGCCAACTAATTCAGCGTCAATCTCAATCGGCTTGGTTTGCCCATGCAAGGTGAGATCGCCTGCAATAGTCATTGAGCCATCGCCATTATCTGTGACCTTGGTGCTCTTGAAAGTGGCTTGGCCAAACTTGCTCGCGTTAAGAAAATCCGCACTACGAATATGCTTGTCACGCTCGGCTTGGTTGGAGTCCAAGCTGGTGGTATCAACGGTTACTGTCACGCTAGACGCGCCAATGTTGTTGGGATCAAATTCAAACTGACCATCAAATTTGTTAAAGCGACCCTTGATAAAGCTGTAGCCCAAGTGAGGCACTTTGAAGTTGACAGAGGCATGTGCGCCTTTGGTGTCAATCATATAAGTGTCTGCCAATGCAGGCCCAGATAAGAGTGTCGCGGCGCTAATTCCCATGGCTAACATGAGTTTTTTCATTTCGGGTTTCCTCCGATCATCTTCCGTAACGTATTGTCTTTGTCGATAAAATGGTGCTTTAACGCAGCCAGTGCATGAACAGCGGCTAAGGCAATCAGGGTAATGGCAACATAATAGTGTACGTCACCTGCGATATCCGACTGATTAGGGAAAAGTTCCCCAGCACTCGGCACGGTAAACCAAGTAAACACGTCGATACCTCGGCCATCTGAGGTGGAAATTAAATACCCAGACACAAACAGTACTGCGAGGAGCAAAWAAATCGTGTGATGTGCCGCGGTCGCTGCTTTGCGTTCCCACGCTTTGCCCTCAACCTTGGGCATTGTATGAGTGATTTTCCACCCTAAGCGCAGTACGGTGGCGCCAGCGAGCAAGATCCCAATAGATTTATGCCAATGTGGGGCGGTTTGATACCAGCTGCTGTAATAGCTAAGGTCGACCATCCACAGGCCCACGGCAAACAAGCCGATAATGACCAGAGTAGAAAGCCAGTGCAGCACCCGCATTACAGGATCGTAACTCGTTTTTGCTGTCATAGTCCCTGTCCTAATAACAATTCCAACACAGTATATAAGGTAAAATGAAATTCAGAACCAAGTTACCTTGAACAAGATGTTCGAATTATTCTAACGAACTCTTTACGCGGTTACGAATCGCGGTCTGTCCAACTGAGGCTCAGTGAGACGGAGTCGGCAAACCTTAACGCATGCGGCTTATCAATGGTTACTTGGGCGTAACGCACCCAGTGGTGATCGCGTGCAATGTCGAGCACGCCGGCGACCAGTTTTTCCAACAACAAAAAGCGGCCATTCTCAACATAGTCGATAATCGCTTTGGTGATCACTYTATAGTTCAGTGCGTCGTCAACATTATCCTCTTGGCTGGCTTTGTGGCCGGGATAGTGAATTTCTACGTTAATCACCACGTCTTGCTTCTTTTCCTGCTCTTCGGGGTTGAAGCCGATATAAGTACGCAAACGTAGATTGGTAATTTTGATCACAGCGTCATTCATCATTGTGCTTTCCAGTTAGGCAATTACGCTAAATGGCGTCCGCCATCGAGTTTAAGGGATTGGCCCGTCATATGCTGACTGGCAAGAATAAAGTCGCAGGCGTTGATCACTTCCTGCTCGCCGGGCACGGTGCCCAAAATCGATTTTTTGCGCGCTTTTTCACGGTAGGCATCGTCATCGCCGTCGTTGAACATGATAAGCGCGGGGGAAATACTGTTTACCTTGATGTCGGGGGCGAGTTGTTGGGCAAACGATAGCGTGAGGTTCTCAAGCGCGGCTTTACTCGCGGCATAGGCAAGGTGTTTTGCGCTGCCTTTATGGGCCACATAATCGGTCAGGTGAATAATGTCGCCGCTATTCATCCATCGGGTTGCCGCCATATTGATTAGATAAGGCGTTTTGGCGTGGATTTGCATCATGCTGTCAAACAAAGCCGCGAAATCTTGGCTTTGCTTTTCACTGTCCCACGATGAGGCATTATGGATTAAGCAATCAAACACCGGATTGTGCGCGTCAATGGCTTGGATAAATGCGTGAATGCCGGCATCGGTAGAAAAGTCCGCCTGAATACAATGAGCGCCTCGCTCGATAAGCTCACTCACTTGGGGACGCGGTGTCCGATATGACACAGTGACCTGATGCCCTTGTGCAAGAAAGTGACAAGCAAGCGCGTAGCCGATCCGTTGTCCTGCCCCTGTGATAAGAATATGCTTTTTTGTCACGTGTTTTCCTTTATGGTTACCACTGAGAGTGAATGCACTCTGACAACAACGAGTATGTTACGTTTCATAGACTTGTAGCGATCAAAGATAGCGACATGTTAACGAAATCGACAGATTTATACGGAGTTAACTCGCTGATTTCGTGGCATGAACAACAAAATCGCGGACAATCGGAACAAATGCATTACCATCATGCAACCAACTTTGAGGGAAATTGTCATGGAACCTTGCCAATGGGCACAGCAGAGTGAGTCGGAGCGGCATTATCACGATACCGAGTGGGGCGTGCCGACATTTGATGATCAAGCGATCTTTGAGTTCATTTGCTTAGAGGGCGCGCAAGCAGGATTAAGTTGGCGGCTGATTTTAGAAAAGCGTTCCGCGTATCGCGCCGCTTTTTCTGATTTCGATTTCTATCAACTGGCAAACGTGGCTGAGCCGAATATTGCTGAGATCATGGCCAACCACGAGATTGTCCGTAATCGCTTGAAAGTGGCGTCTGTGTTTACCAATGCGAAAGCGGCAGTGACGCTGGTGGAAGAGTATGGATCCTTGGCGAAAGCACTTTGGCAGTTTACTGACGGTGTACCGATTGTTAACCACCACCGATCGGATGCCGATGTCGCCACCGCGACCGACGAGTCCCGCGCCATGAGTCGCTTTTTGAAAAAGCGTGGCTTTAAGTTTGTGGGCGAGACCATTTGTTATTCGCTGATGCAAGCGCTTGGCATGGTCAATGATCATGTCGTCACGTGTCCGCGCTATCAACCCTGTTGCGAACTGGCTGACTCGGTAAAAGCCTCGCCTCAGAAATAACGACGGAATTGCCAGAAGCGCGCTTGCCAATTTGCGTGGAGAAAATACCAAGCTGAGATGCTCAAGTTAATTCAGCCATGCCTGAATGAACTGGCTGATAGCGCCGATCGCTGGCGCGAATAAACAGAGCACGGCCAAGACCACGAGAACAATAATTCGGCGGGGCGACTTGGCAATCTCCTGCGCGGCTCGGACAGTAAACCAATTATCCGAACCGACTAGGTATGCGCTCTCTTGGGAGCGATTGTCTTTTTTCTCATACTTAATCATGGGCTAATTTTTTTGGGACGTGGATACGATCAAATACTACTTTACTACCGCGACGGTTGGGCAGGGTGAGTGGGGTGATGTTGACTACCCGACCGCCGAGCAGGTAGGGAAAAAACGCGTCCGATTGCTCAGAAGTAAAGGCGAAATACAGTGTGACTGGGTGAGCGTAGATACGTTGAGTGGCGAGTAGCCCAAACAGTGCATGTTCGGTGTGATGATAGCCATTTAGCCAGTCGAACTGCTTATTAGTTTGTGGGTTTAGGCCTACGCCACCGTGGACCATATCCACCCACGCATCAAGAAACTGCCAAGTGGTACTGGCCAAGCTTGCCTGCAATGAATCTTCCCCGACTAATTTGGCGATGATGAGCCCCTGATCCAGCTCGACCCATTGCCAAGAGTTGATGTAGTTTTCATCGTGATAGCCTTTCCAAGTGATTTGGGTACCTGCGCTAGCCCATTTGTCGCGCTTGGTGTTGGGGAGGTATGACATCAGCTCGGTGACGGGCAGCTCACGAGTCGCTTGGTTAAGAGTTTTTGCTAGGCAGTTTTGTACCTTTTGTTGATGCTCGTGAGTCAGTAAGTCACGATTGAGGAGCAGGTTCCACCAAGTTTTGACAGCATGGCCAAAGTCACTATGCTCATGTTCGAATAACATCGTGCCATTGTCATGTAATGCGCCGAAGACGCGACATTGCTCGAGATCTACATACTGATCGATGAGCGCATCAACCACCCATTGGCGGTACTGGCTTAACTGGATGTTCTCTTGTGGCGTACTAACCGAGCTGACTAGGTTCAGATAGGCTGTGAGTTGATCGAGTTGTGCGACCAGCTCGCGTTGTGGAGTGCTAGACGTCGAGCGTGGCCACCAGTTCAAAGCTTTGTTCTCTGGATCATAGTAGCGCTTAAACAGGGTATCGATTTCTTGAAGTAGGATTTGGTGCACGGCCGCATCGCGAGTGAGGTAATCATACATGGCTAGGCCTAATAGAGCATAAGCCGCATCTTGCGCTGAGGCAGGTTCTTCGCTGACCTTATTATTAATGTCTAGGTAAAGCGCAAACCCTCCTTGTGGTAGTCTCATCTTTAACAGTTCTTGAACACCCGCCGAAGCGATAGAGAGGGCGTCGGGATCCCCTGTAATATGGAACAAAGCCAGATAGGTGTAGATCTGACGCGACTGCATTCGAGTGTAACGCCGGCCTAACTTGTCTTTAGCTTTCACATCCACCAACTCCTGACACAGAGCCTCTGGTGAGGGCAGGCGGCCGTTGTCACAGCGAAAGGTTGGGAATCGTCCTCGTGGTGTGCCATAGGCATCGGGCTGCATCCAATATTGACTAATCACTTGCGTGTGGTGCATCCAGTCATCTTGAGTCGGGTAAGAAAGTTGCGTTTTCGCGTCAGTGACTGTACTCACAAGAGTGAATAGCACGAGGATAACGTAGTACAAATAACGTAGGATCATAATGGATAAACCTTATCCGCAGAAGCAATGGTTTCTTGTCGATGGGCGATCATGACTTTTATGATGTTCAGCTCAGCGATATTGGCGTTGATCTTTTGTTCGCTAAGTGTGTCAAGATGGCTGGTCGCTTCATCTAACAGCAGAATTTTTGGCTGACGATACAGAGCACGCGCGAGCAGTAAGCGTTGCCTCTGCCCCCCACTGAATAAGGAACCCATATCGCCGATCAGAGTGTCATGTTCGAGTGGTAATTTGTTGACTTAATTTTCAATATCTGCTGGCTGAGCGCCTTTCCCCATCTGTTCGCGCGGTTTTATGATGGCTTTGTTCAATTAAGGCCAATTCTTGGTGAATATTGTGGTTAGACAGAGCGTATTTCTCTGTCAGCGCCACTTTACCCATTTGTATTTTTTCTTTTGTGTCATTGAGTAATGACAACAGCTTAGTGTATTTCGAGGTGCCATATTGGTCGTACTCATCATTGGTTATAAACAGTAACGACTGCCCTTTATTCACCAGATCACCATTGTCAAAATTAAAGCCACTAATACTGCCAGTCTCATTGCTGGTAATAGTGATAATGCCATTGCTATAGGTAAGTTCACCGTCAGCGTTGATTACTCTGGGTAATTCAATAATAAATAACGAGATCGCGAGAATAATAAAGATAACTAAGCTTATAAAAATACCGAATCTGATATTCTTATTGCCAACCGTTAATGGACTTCCATACAGAGCACTTAACTGGTTTCTTTTGTTTTCTAAGTACTCTTCTCTGAGCAAAATTATTATTTTTGGTGTTATTTGGTTTTCAAATATTAAACCATGATCAAAATAAATAGGAATGAGAAATAAGTCACGCTTTAGCCTGCACATTTCGTTAAATGGATCGCATGGATTGAGAAATTGAATAGCTTTCTACAGAAAAGATCGGTTTGTGAACATATATGTCGATTCAAAGCGAATTCGGGATATAAGAGCGGTTAAAAGGCCATCTTGCCACTTAGTCAAAAGCCTCGCCTCAGAAATAACGACGGAATTGCCAGAAGCGCCCTTGCCAATACGGGTTATCGAGGCGTGACACTGTCACTCCTTGTGATGTAGACGCATGCATAAATTGCTGGTTGCCGAGATAGATACCGACATGGCGCAAGCCGGGGCGAATGTGGAAGAAAACTAAATCGCCCAATTGGGCATCTTGATAATCAACCGGATAGCCGCCCTTTGCTTGGCCATGAGTTGTACGCGGTAAGGGCGTGGATAGCGCATCACGATAAACGCGCTGGGTATAAGCCGAGCAGTCGATGCCTTGGCGTGAGGTGCCTCCCCAACGATAAGGTGTGCCTTGCCATTGCTGGTAGTGCTGGGTCAGTGCGTAGTGCAATGCTTGGCTGCTTGCGGAATGTGAGTGAGCCGAGGAGACGGGCGTTGTGCTTGAGTCCGGATCGGATGGTGAGCTGCTACATGCGCTTAGCAACAGGATGAAGGTACACACTAACCCTAGCTTTATCATTCGCTTCCTCGAATACAGTTTCTTCCCGCCTGTTTAGCTTTATACAGCGCTTGATCGGCCAGTTGCAACACTTCATCCGGTTGGCTGGCTTGCGAGGCATCGGCGAAGCCGATACTGACAGTCACATGAACGGTTGCGCTATCTTTTTTCTGCCCTCGTTTTTGCTTGCCTTCATTAGGGTTGGTGGGACGGTTTTCTTCACGAAGTACCAACGGGTACTGGGCGATATCCTCTCGCAATGCGTCAAGAAAAGGCAGGCATTGATCGGTGGTTTTTCCTTTGAATAAAAGGGTAAATTCTTCCCCGCCGTAGCGGAAAGCGCTTGCGCCACCTTCGCATTGTGACAGCAAACTCGCTACCAGTTTTAACACATCGTCACCGGTTTCATGGCCATAGGTGTCATTAAAGCGCTTGAAGTGATCTACATCGAGCATGGCGATGGTGTAACGGCGACCGAGGTGCTTTAACTCATCTTGCAATGCCCGACGACTTGGAATGGCGGTTAAACCATCTAAAAAGGCCAATTGATGACTAAACGCGACTTGGTTGGCAATAAGGAGTAAGCCGGCAATGGCAAAACTAAATGATGACACATAGGCCATATCAAAAAAGATCACCGTGACCGATGTACAGGTGAGCGCGATAAAGGTGGCATGATCATCGACACTGTTTTTATGTAAAACACGTATCGCGGCCATACACAGCGTAATCAGTAGTATCACGATCAAAAGTAGGGGCAATGGGCTAAAGGCGGGGATGCGCACAAACACTGGATGCTGGTACAGCCAGGTCGCCAATTCACCATATTGCATCACTAACAGCGCGCCCCAGCCAATCTCGAGTGCCATAGCAGCAAAAAATAACAAGCCATACAGCGAGGTCAGCTTTCTATCGCGGGTGATGCGAATATAGAGCAAATTAATCGGCAATAATATGACCAGAAGGACATATTCCAAATAGGTTGTGCCGTCAGTCAGTGGTGATTGCAGCCGAGTTAAAATGACGGTGTAGCTAACAAGCAATATCACCACAGTCATGCCAACACGCGCACTCTTGAACAAGTGACTTAATAGCAGGGCAGTAAATAATAAATAGAAGGGCGCGGCATAGAGTAAGTTTAGGTATGGCGAAAGCGAGGCCAGCAACGGGTGATAACCGGCAGCAAAAACAAGGAAGATAAGTAGCGGCACGCCCAAACGTGCTAACGGTGAATGTAACAGCCCCATGACACCTTATATACTGCGTGGCAAGTGTGAAAAATCAATGCTCGTGTTTTAGCTATCATAGTTTGCGCATGGTGAAAGGGTGCCAAATTCAGGGCCTTAAACAAACAGACTGTGACCAGCCTTGTGCTTTTTCCTGCCGATGCGCCGTCAAGGCTTGTTATCGATGGGATTGTGGCTCGATGACCTTGGCGCCTTGCCGTTAGATAGCGCGAAACTAATGACTAACTTATCACTTTAGGCGCAAGAGGCCCAATAAAAAAGCCAAGCGGTAAGGCTTGGCTTTGAAGGGGAGTGGACCTGCCGTAGGGAGCCACAAGAAAGAGGGCGAGATTATTCGTCTTTCGCTTGCTCAGGCAGCGCAAACACTTGGGTTGGTTTTGCCACAATGGAGCGCGTGGACTCTTTGATATCCGCAATCACCACTTCCAGACTGTCGCCTAGCTTAAACTCAACATTGCCATCAATGGTCACTGTGCCTGTTTCTTTATCACAGGCAATGCGGGTTTTGTTATCGATGATCAGCGATGATGGAATAAACGCCGGTGCGCCATTTTCGAGTAGGCGAACACGCATACCCGCGCGGTTAATATCAAAGATTTCCGCTGTGTAGCGGGTTTGTGCTTCCACTTCTGGCTTCAACAAACGGACGTACAGCCAATCAGCGACATCGCGCTCGGCCATGCGGTGGTGTTTGCGATGACCAGCCAGTTCTTCACCGACCGTATCCGCAGGGGCATTGGCTTCGGTTTCGCCGCGAATGATCGCTTTGAGTAAGCGGTGGTTAATCATATCGCCGTACTTGCGGATAGGCGATGTCCATGTGGCGTAGACATCAAGGCCCATCGCGTAGTGAGGAGCAGGCTCGTGACCAATTTCGCTATACGCTTGGAAACGACGCAGGCGGTTGTCGAGATAGGTGCTGTCGAGGCTGTTTAACCAACGGCGCAATGCGCTAAAGCCTTCAACGGTTGCCAAGCTCTCGCTCTCGGCTTCTCCGTCATGGGCTTTGACCAACTCGACCACATCGTTCAGCTTGTCACCGTTAAAGCCTGCGTGAGTATTAAAAATACCGAAACCGAAGGATTCACGCAGTTTGCGACCTGCACAAATGTTAGCGCTGATCATCGCCTCTTCAACGATACGGTTAGCGATGCGGCGCGCGTCAGTATGAATCGCGATCACATCGTTATCTTCGCTGAGTTCAAAGCGATAGTCAGGACGATCGGGGAAGGTCACCGCATGCGTTTCACGCCATTCAATGCGGGCAAGTGCAAACTGGTGCAACTGATGGATTTGATCCGCGATGTCGCTGCTCTCTGGCTGCCATGCTGCTTGTTCGCCTTGCTCGATGTAGTCCGACACCTTGTCGTAGGCTAGCTGGCCGTGTGATTGGATCCATGCAGAGAAGAACTCGGCGTCATCGGCAATGGTGCCATCGGCAGCGATATTGAAGGTACAGCAAAGCGCCGGACGTTTTTCGTGGGCACGTAGTGAACACAAATCGTCACTCAGATCGCGAGGCAACATTGGGATGTTGCGACCAGGCAAGTAAATGGTGAAGCCGCGGCTGCGAGCCACTTGGTCAAGGTCGTCATCCGCGTCGATATACGCAGTCGGATCGGCAATCGCGACTGTCATGGTAAAGCCGCCTTGCTCGTTGGCTTTTACATATAACGCATCGTCCATATCTTTGGTCGATTCGCTATCAATGGTCACGAAGGGGAGCGCGGTCAGATCGCGGCGCTCTAAACCTTGCTCCAACATCGCCCATGCCTCTTTAGGCGCAGGCTCTTGGTTTGGTAAGTTATGTTTTGCTAGCGTGACCCACCAAGGTGCAATCTTGTCATTGGCATCGGTGATTTTTTCACTGACTTGGCAGAAGAAGTTGTCGTCGCCTTTGAGTGGGTGACGGATCAGGGATGCGACAACCCAGTCGCCATCTTTGAGTTCGTCTTGCGACAAGCCGCGCTGGGTTTTGGCACGGATAGCATCTTTGATTTGCGGATGATCCGGGACAATATTGAGACGGTTACGAATCCACTGGACACGACCAATAAAGCGGTCAATGCTTTGCTCAACCAAGGCATCCGGCTCTGCGACCTCACGCTCTTTTTCTGTGCGAACGAAGGCTTCAACACGATCACCGTGCATCACTTTCTTCATATACGGTGGTGGAATAAAGAGGCTGGTTTTATCGTCCACTTCTAAAAAGCCAAAGCCTTTTTCAGTGGCTTTCACCGTTCCCTCTTTCTTGGGCAGGGTTTCTTGGATCTGTTGCTTAAGTTGCGCTAGCAGGGGATTGTCTTGAAACATAACATCGGTCTCGGTTTTCGAATCGCCACACTATACGTATTCGGTCACGCAAAACCAACCCGTGACCGGAAATTGCTATCGATGGTGTGGTAAGGCGTGGATCCGAGTGAATCGCCAGTAATCGGTTGATGCGTAACCATACAGGGATTGTATGCGAGATAAACAATGTGCCACATGAGTGCGCGAAAGCGGCAAAATTTGTGAAGTTGTTCAACTTTTTCTGGCTTTTTTCGCCTGAATAGCGCAGAATGCACACCCTTAATTACCGAGGCCCGTGGCGCTGGTGACTTACACTGTGAAAGAGCAGTGTAGCTGGTTGAGCAGAACGCTGAAGGGGCCCCGTTTCGCTACACTCATAGATTGGGATCCCAATGCAAGAATCTGTAACCAAATTTCGCCAGTTAGATCTGGCCGACACCCTTTTATCTGCACTTGACGCCATGGGCTTTGAATCGCCAACACCGATTCAGGCTGCGTCTATTCCTGTGCTGCTAGAAGGCCGTGATGCGCTAGGTAAAGCGCAGACGGGGACGGGCAAAACCGCGGCGTTTTCTTTGCCGCTGTTGAACAAAGTTGATTTAAGCCAGCATAAACCTCAAGCCATCGTGATGGCGCCGACTCGCGAGTTGGCCATTCAGGTTGCTGCTGAGATGAAAACCTTGGCGCAAAACATAAAAGGCCTCAAAATTCTTGAGATCTACGGTGGTGCTTCGATCGTTGATCAAATGAAGGCGCTGAAAAGCGGCGCGCACATTATCGTGGGTACCCCAGGTCGTGTGAAAGATTTGATTAACCGCGATCGTTTGAAGCTGGATGAAGTACATACCTTTATTCTCGACGAAGCTGACGAAATGCTCAAAATGGGCTTCGTAGACGACGTCACTTGGATCATGGAGCAAGCACCTGAGTCGGCACAACGCGTGTTGTTCTCTGCCACCATGCCTCCAATCGTTAAACAAATCGTTGATCGTTTCTTGCGTAAGCCTGCTCGCATCGACGTTGCGGGAAGCAACCGTACGGTTGAGAAAGTTGAGCAACAATTCTGGGTCGTGAAAGGCGTAGAAAAAGACGAAGCGATGAGCCGTCTTTTGGAAACGCAAGACACAGACGCATCGATTGTGTTCGTTCGTACTCGTCAAGATACCGAGCGTCTTGCGGACTGGTTGTCTGCACGTGGCTTTAAAGCCGCTGCGCTGCACGGTGATATTCCGCAATCTCAACGTGAGCGTACGGTTGACCACATCAAACGTGGTGTGATTGATATTTTGGTAGCAACTGACGTTGTTGCGCGTGGTCTTGATGTGCCACGTATCACCCATGTCTTTAACTATGACATTCCGTTTGATGTTGAATCTTACATTCACCGAATTGGTCGTACCGGTCGTGCTGGACGTGCAGGTAAAGCGATCTTGTTGGTACGTACCAACCAGATGCGTATGCTGCGTACCATTGAGCGTGTCACTCAGACGCGCATGGACGAAATCCAGTTGCCGAACCGCGATAAAGTAGCGGAATCTCGTGTTGCCCGTTTGGCTAGCGAACTGGCTGAGAAAAAAGATGCTGACTCAATCGCTCCTTTCGTTAGCTTGATTGAACAGCTACAAAATGACATCGAAGTTGATGCGACTACCTTAGCGGCGATGTTACTTCAGCGTCAGCAAGGCAAGCGTCCATTGTTCTACAAAGGCCCTGATCCAATGATTGCGGCCATGGAACGTGAAAGCCAACGTCGTGAGCGTCGTCGTGATGATCGCCAAAATGGTCGTGACCGCCGTGATACTAACCCGGCAGACTGGGATACCTATCAGTTAAGCGTGGGTCGTGAGCAAGGCGTACAAGTTAAAGATATCGTGGGCGCGATTGCTAACGAGCTAGGTCTAGACAAAAACAACATTGGTGCGATCAAACTAGCACCGGGACACACTTACGTACAGTTGCCAAAGACCATGCCAAAAGAAGTCTTTGCGCAGCTTCAGAAGCTACGTATTCGCCAGAAAGAAACCAACGCACAACGCGTTGAAGGCAATGTGATCCGTGACCGTCGCCCAAGCGATCGCAATGGCGGTGGCCGTGGTCGTCAAGACCGTGATAACCGTGGTCGTGGTGAACGTCGCTTTAACCGTGACCGTGGCAATGATCGCGGCTCATTCCGCGGTGAGCGTCGCCAAGCGCAGTAAATAATAGAAAGCCGGGTAGCAATGCCCGGCTTTTTTGATCCATGTCTGCGACGTAATGCCTTGTTGGCAGGGTATTAACGACGCTGATATGCCTGTGGCATTGTGGGACATTCCCGATGTGCCAGCTATATACTTTTAACGGTGCGCAGTTTAATGTGCACTTTTACCGTTGTCGCCTTTAATGGCGTGATAACGCGAGTGGTTCGAAGGGCTTGCAGGCCACTGGCGCGTTAATGATGAGTTTCCCATGTCATGATTAACTTTCAAAACACACTGCGTCTATTGGGCATGCCTGTTTTATGGATGGGTATTGTTCAATTTGTGTTTGGACTTCTGTCGCTATTCCTATTTCGCGATCATGTGTCGACACAGTTTTTTTATCCCTCTTTACTGATGATGATGGCCTCTTTGGTTATCTCTTGGCTATTTCGTAAAAGTAAGTTAAGCCAAGTAACCTTCCGTGATGCCTTATTGTTTTCGACCTTTACGTGGATTTTGGTCGGTATATTGGGTGGGATCCCGATTAAACTGGTGACTGGGGTGAATTTTTCGGATGCCACCTTTGAGTCGATCAGTGCACTTAGCACCGCTGGTGCCACCATACTCAGTGGGCTGGATGACATGCCCGCCTCATTCTTATTGTATCGCCAGTTTTTACAATGGATGGGCGGACTTGGCGTCGTTATCTTTGTGGTCGCGGTGCTCCCCATGTTGAACGTGGGCGGGATGCGGCTGTTAAAAGCAGAAACCCCCGGCCCCATCAAAGACGAGAAATTGTCCCCGCGGATCTCCAAAACGGCCCACTATTTATGGGGCGTGTATGTGGTGATCACGCTTGCTTGTGCCCTTGCGTATTATTTGGCGGGGATGAGTGCTTACGATGCCATTGCCCATAGTTTCTCAACCGTTTCAACCGGTGGCTTCTCGACGCATGATGCCAGTATGTGGCACTTTCAAAGCCATTTGATGTTGATGATCTCCAATGTCTTTATGCTGCTTGGCGCGATTAACTTCGGTTTGCACTTTCGTATTTTTCGCATCGGTTGGCGGGGTGTGCGTTTGTATTTCGACGATGAAGAGTCACGGGTCTTCCTCATTGTCGTTGCCTGCTTATCCCTGATATTGGGATTATATTTATACGGTGAATCACGCTATGAATCGGTGTGGGTTTCTCTAAGCTTTGCTGCGTTTCATGTGGTGTCTTTTATTACCAGCACGGGGTTCGGAGCTGCTGATTTAAGCTCTTGGCCTGCGGCGACGGGATTGTTCTTGGTGTTCTGTGCCTATTTGGGCGGCTGCTCTGGTTCAACCGCTGGCGGGAATAAAATTATTCGCGATATCATCACGTTTAAAATTATTCGTCGCCAGCTGCACCAATTGATTCACCCCTCAGCGATGCTGCCTATTCGCTATCAGGACAAAGTTGTGTCCAACGACGTGACGCAAGCGGTCATGGCCTTTATGTCTCTGGCTGCGCTGACCACGGGTGTTTTCACCTTGTTGATGATGATGACAGGTCTCGACTTTTGGTCTGCATTTACCGCGGTCGTCGCGTGTATCAATGTATTGGGCCCAGGTTTTGGTGAGGTTGGCAGCAACTTCCAGCCGGTGAGTGACACCGGTATTTGGTTCCTGAATGCCGCAATGATTTTGGGCCGTTTGGAGTATTTCACCGTTTTGGCCCTGTTTATGCCGCACTTTTGGCGTTGGTAAGCCCGCGATCAGGCGGGCTGTTCAGTCTCCGTTGCCATTAAGGTGTCAACAAATTCACCGATATGGCGCTGCTCGGTATACGGATTAAGGAACACGGCCTTTTCGCCGGGAATAAACAAGCATTGGCCATCGGTGTCGAACTCCGTATGGGCAATGGATTCAACCCAATTAGTATGAAGCTTTCGACCTTGCCGAGCTAAAAAGTGCTCGCGGTGAAATAAACTGTGTTGGGTAATACTGTCGATACGCGCCCCCAATTGGTGGAGTTTTTGTTCACGCTCGAACAGGGTATCTACATCGAGGTCATCAGCGGGTTGATACAGGCGAAAGGCCACCGTGGGCCCCAAGTTATCTCTCGCGACCACCTTGCAATAAGGTAAATCGCTCAATCGTCCCTTCAGATACTCCGCGTTTTGTAAGCCATGCGCAATCATGGTCTGATAGCCTCGCTTGCCCAGCATATTAAGCGCACAGTAAGCACCATAAGCCCCCGCTGCACCGCGAGAACACTCAATGGTGGATTGCAGATGGGTATGGGTGGTTTTGCTCGCTTCAAAATAGGAGAAATAGTGAGGGTCTTGTTTGAGGCACTCCATATCGTCGCTATTTTTGAACATCACCAAACTGGAGGTATAAGGGACAAACCCCCATTTTTGGAAATCGATCGTGATGGAATCGGCATAGCGCAGACCGCGGATCCGCGGGAGCAAGGCGGCGAGTTTTTGCGTGGTCACGGTGTTAATGCCGAGCGGGTTGTCGTTAAAGTCGTAATCATTGAACATGATCAGTGGCCAGCCGACGGCCGCATCCACATGAATATGAGGCTTGCTGTTGACGTTATATTGCTGGCATGCACGCTCTCGGATCTGATACACGCGTTCAATGTCATCAATTGCAAAGGTGTCTGTGGTCCCAAAGGTGAGCAAGATGGTAGGAACCGCTAGCCCTTGCGCCAAACAGCCGTTTAAGGTGTAGGCAAAATCATCCAAATCCATGCGGTTACGCGCATCGACTTTGACGCGAAGCACTTGATTAGGAATATCTGTCCCTAACAGGCCGAGGTTCGTCATGTTGGAATAGTGACCGGCTAATGAGTTAATCATCCGAAAGTCTTGCCCTTGCAGACCTCGCTGACCGGATAGTGGAAACTGTTTTCTCAGCCCAAGCAAGTAACCGTAAAGGTTGCCAAAGGTGCCACCTTGGGTAAAAAGCCCCGTGGCGCGTTGGTCATCATAGCCAATCAAGTTGGCGACTTGGCGGACGATAGTTTGCTCAAGCTCTACAGACAATCCCGCGTATTCGCTATACACCAAGTTTGGATTGGCCAAAGTAGCCAGCAGTGCGCCATGAATGGCAGGGTCACAGGGCGCAGTAATCACATTTTCGACCGCTTGCGGTGTAGTCCAATCTTTGGAGTGTGTTGCTGCGTGTAAAGCAAGCGGCGGAAAAATATGATGGCTTAGGTCGCTGTGGCTTGGCACGTGTTGTTGCTCAAGCAAATGTATATCGGGTGACGTTGGTGCAGGGAGCATACCTTGCTCGAGCCACTGGGCTAAACCCGGGGTACGATAAATGGGCCAGCGGTTCGGGTCTCGGTTAAAAAAATGCGCCCGCATGGTTTGGTAATGTTTAGCGAACGTAGGGGTGACGGTATAGCCGTCGGGGTGGGCACTAGACATAACTACATCTCCAACTGCGAAGTCAGGCAGGGGGCCCTGCCTGACGATAACAACAACCGAATAAAGCGTAAGGGTGCTTGTGCCGCTTGAAACGGACTCCGTGCAAAACTACTGCAGTTTAAAATTCGACACTAAGCGATCAAGCTCTTGATTCGATTGTGATAATGAGTCGGTTGCGGAAACGGTTTGCTTGCCGCTCTCAACTAAGTTGCTCACCATGTCGCGAATCGAGAGCATGTTTTTACTCAACTCCTCCGCCACGGCACTTTGTTCTTCGGTCGCGGTCGCGATTTGTGTGCTGACATCATCAATCTCACGCACGGAGGCGCTCATGATGGTCAAGCTGTTTGAGACTTCCGACGTCTTATCCGCAGTGCTTTGACACTGCTCTTTGGTTTTTCCCATCGCCTCAACCACGCTCGATGTGCCATCAAGGAGGGCAGTAAGCATATCTGAGATTTCGGTTGTACTGCTTTGCGTGCGTGCGGCGAGGGCACGAACTTCATCGGCGACCACCGCGAACCCACGGCCTTGCTCACCGGCCCGCGCGGCTTCAATCGCGGCGTTGAGTGCAAGCAGGTTGGTTTGCTCGGAAATTTCCCCGATCACATTGAGCACGTCGCTGATTTTGTTTGCATCCTGATTCATGCTGGTGATTCGTGCTGACATATCTTCCACTTCATCTACCAGTGCACTGACGGTGACGACAGCATTGTCGACCACTCCAAGCGATTGGCTGGCCTCTTTACTGGCCGATTCTGTGATGTCATTCGACTGCGAGACGTTATGAGCAATACTGCGCGCACTTTCACTCATCTCAGTAATCGCGGTCACCACTTGTTCGGTTTCTGCCGAGTGCGCCTCTAGGATAGCCTCGTTTTCTTGCGTGTTTTGCGACAGCTGGGTGATGTTGCTCGAAATCATTTGACTGGCTTGGGAGACCTTCAACATCATATTTTGCAGGTTCTCAACAAAGGTATTAAAGCCGTGACTGATTTGGGCTAAATCATCGTTGCCATTGACCTCAAGTCGTGCGGTGAGATCGCCGCTCCCTTTGGAGAGATCTAACACCGCTTGTTTCAGTTTGATCAGTGGACGGTATGAGTAATTGATGATCAGATAGATTGCTGCCAAGCTCAGTGCTAGCAGGATGAGCCCCGTCACTAAAGATTCAATTTTAGCACTGCGAATGTCCGCCAACGCCGTTTGCTGATCCACAAACACCATCAGCGTCCAATAGCGATTTTCCGTGAGGTTAACGCGCTGGAAATAGCCATCAAAATTAATGCCCATATAGGGAAAGCTCAAGTGACCTTGCTCATCGGTGCGGAACATGTTTTCCATATCACTGAAGGTGGCACTGACCTGAGAGGGCGTTTTGCCGATATCATTCGGATCATCACTGGCAAAAAAGACTGCGTTTTGATCGGTCAGTGTCGCGGCACCACCGGCAAAGCGCATGTTGCTTACCTGAGTGATCACGCTTTCCAATGGAATGTCACCAAGCAACGCGCCGATGAAGCGGCCATTTTCAAACACGGGGGCGACCGCGCTGATCACCTTACCGCCGGTCACTTTGTCGGTATAAATGCCGGTTAAGTGAATGGCTTGATCGGCTTTGACTTGTCGATACCAGTCGCGATCGCGGAAGTTGTATTGGTTGGTGGTGACGCCATCCCCTGAATGATTCGACATAAACGAATCACCGGTTTCATACGTCATGATCACATTGGCGATACCGGCGGTGTCTGCCAGCATCCTCACTTGCGCCACGTTTTCTTGTGCGGTGAGGCCCGTTGTGAAGTGATTTGCACCTTTTTCAATAGCCGAGAGTTGCGAGGTAACCAACTGCTCTAACTCTGTAACATGGTGATCAAGCTTGTTTTGTGTTTGTGTGGTGAGAGACTCAATCATTTTCTCTCGTAGCGAGAGCGTATTGAGTGTTCCCAACACCACGAGAGAGACGGTCACCAACAGACCGACCCCCACCATAATGCGTGATTTAAACCCCAACGTCATAGTTTTTACCCCTTACTGAGCTAACGCTTGTCTGTCTAAAAAGTAAGGGTGCTTCCTACGGGCGGTAATCGTACACTGTCCGCTTTTCTATGCGGTTTTTATTATGGTTACCGCGGAGTCACCCAGCCAACACCGTTTTAAAGTTAGTTAAATGTTCGGCAACTCGCCAAATAATGAATGCTTTTTGATAAGAATAACAGTAGAGCGGGTTGGTGGATTTGGCTAGTCGAAATGACAAAAAAGTGTATGACAATTTGGCGTCACTCGTGCGCTGGAAGTGTCACAAAACACAGACACCTATGCCGTTTTAAACAGGTGATTTATTGGCAGGGAGAATAACTGGTTTAAAGTTGGTCACTTTTGTCCGTGCGGAGCGCTTTGTGTAAACGCGCCTTAATAGGCGCGAGAGGATCAGCTGACAGGGGGGTCTTGTTCGGGAATGATGAAGGCGTCAGGTTGGGCTCGATACTTTTCGACGCATTCGAGGTAGAAGTCCCGCTGCCATTCAGCCAGCGCATGCGCTTCTTGTTCGAATAGGCTCGATTCTGCTTTGTTGTTGACCACTTTCCAAACTGCGTAGGCGGCTTGTTTGTCGAGTTCTATTTTTTGTTTTTCATCGGCAGGCAGGTTCGCCAAATTAATGTCCATAGGGGGCTCTTGTGTTTGGGCGCGTAGCCGCGATCCTAGCGAAGTCGATGCCACACGGCAAGATTAACTCGCGCTTAACGGCAGGCTGACATTCGTCGGTCGTGGCTTGTTACCCTTGCAGCCAATGCTCTTTTTTTCGATTGGACACTAGGATGACGTTTAACCAAGAGGATCGACAAGCCCTCTACGACACGTGGATGTCGTACAAAGCCAAAGCACGGATCACGCAAATTGAAATGGCAAAACGCTTAGAAGTCAGCCATCTTACCTTTTCACGTTGTATTCATGGCAATGCCACACTCGACAGCCGTTTTGTGTTCGCATTTTGTCAAGCGATGGGCGTTGAGCCCAACAAAATCTTACCCAGCCTGCGTGAGCGCGAACAAGCGTACCAAGATGTGTTGGTAACCAGTAAAGTCATTGTCGACGGCGACATTGAAGCAGTGTACTACGAAGGTAACCAAGTGATTATTGAATACCGTAAACCACTGGTGGCATCAGCTGAATCGTCGTTTGAACGGGTTTCGTGAGGGGCGAATGGGCTCAGGCGGTTTTGGGTCAGGACGCTGTGGGAGCTCAGCCATAATCGCGGCGCGCTGATCGTCGGTCATTTTGCCCCACGCAATGATTTCATCGAGGGTACGCTTGCACCCTACACATTGTTTGGCACGCTCTTCATCTGTCGCGTCAGAGGGGGCGGGCGTGAGTAACGCCTTTTGGCAGGCAGGCCTTGCCGCTAGCGTATCTAGCCACGCTTTTAAAGCATCAAGGCCCGAAATATCAATGCCGCTCCATTCATGAATGCGCGCCCAAGGCCAGGTGGCCATATCGGCAATGGTGTATTCGTCGCCGGCAAGGAACGGATGTTTTTGCAACTGGCCATCAACCACTTCGAGTAAGCGTCGCCCCTCTTTTTGATAGCGTTCGATTGCCGCTGGGATTTTCTCTGGGAAATAGCGGTAAAAGACGTTCGCTTGGCCCATCATGGGCCCAACCCCACCCATTTGAAACATGAGCCACTGGATAGTTTGCGAGCGCGCTTTAGGGTCTGACGGGAGAAACTGCCCCGTCTTTTCCGCGAGATAGAGCAAAATGGCACCGGACTCAAACACGGCAAAATTGTCGTTGTCCTGATCGACAATGGCAGGAATACGACCGTTGGGGTTAATCGCCAGAAATTCCGGTTGTTTCTGTTCGTTCGCCATTAAATCGAGTGCATGCAATTGATACGGCAGCCCCATTTCTTCCAAGGCGATCGCGACTTTGTAGCCATTGGGTGTGGCGGCTGAATAAAAGTCAATCATGTTAGCTCTCCCTGTCAGTGAACCCTCAGTATCGACACGATAAAGCGGAAGATCAATCTTCGCCAAGCTGCAGTGTGCTGGGCCATATAAGTGACATTGTCACACCATCTTGGCTGGCGCGATTGCTGGCCACAAGTGTCGCTTGGTGAAAGTCTGCAATCAAACGTGCAATGTAAAGGCCTAACCCGAGATGCGGTTTATCCGATTTATGCGACTCTGACCGCACACTGACCATCGATTGGAATAGCTGATCACGCATGTATTCGGGCAGTAGCGGCCCGGCGTTACTTACTGTGATAGTAATATGCTCAGGGTCAAGGCTCAGCGCAAGATCAATCGGGGTGGCGCCATCATCAAACTCAACCGCGTTGGACACGAGCTTATCCAATAACTGCGCGAGGTAGTCGGGCACAGCGAATACTCGGACGGTCTGCGCCGGTAGCATGACGTTAAACCGATGATCCGGATACGCTAGTTGGTAGCCTTGCCCGCAGCCTTCTATCAGTGCATTGAGATTCACCGGCTCTTTATCGGCATTATCAAAGCTTTGTTCAAGGCGTGTGGCTTCGGTTAAGGTCGATAAGATCCCCGCAAGGCGTTGCACCCCGTCTTGGGCGCGGTTGATGTAGGTGAGCTGGTCAGGGTCCGCTTGCGTATACGCCATGTTTTCCAATGACGATCGCACTACTGCAATGGGCGTTCTCAGCTCATGGGACAAGCGAGATGACATTTTTTCAAGATACTGGTTATAGCCAGCAATGCGGCCAACCATGTCGGTGATGGTTTGAGTTAGTAAACCAATTTCATCGTGGCTGGTTGCCGGTGTGATTGTGCCCGTAACACGCCCTTGGCTATCGATAGCATGATTAGCTTCTTGTTGGAGGCGACGCAGACGTTTGGCGATATGCGAGCCGAATAACAGCAGCAAGAGCACGCCGGTACAAATCACCGCGAGCATCACGGAAAAGAGGGTTTCGAGGGCCTCATTACGCAGGCTACGGATCCCGTTGGTGGTCTCTTCAACAATCACGGCCCCCGCTACTTTACCGTCCAACCAAATCGGGTAGGCTGCGGTTAAGATCATCGCTTGGTTGTCATCTGAGCTGCGCCAACTGGCGTAAGGCCGCCCTTGTAAGGCTTGTTGCGCCTGTACGCCCTTATAAATTGAGGCTTGTTGCATCGCATCGACAAAATGCTCAGGCGGGGTCACAAGCAGTTTATCGTACCAAGGGCGTAGCAGCGTTTGTGTTATCCAGTCCATGACGCCTTGCTGCTCTGGGATCGCTTGGCGAGGTTGCCAGACACCGGTGGAAGTTTGGATGTCACCCGCTTTTGCTAGCACGCGACTGTGTTGATCAACCACCCATACACTGGAGGCGCCATTATTCATCCGCTCAATTAATGCTTGAATGGGGGCCGAGGGCATCATAAAGCTGCCCAGCGTTGCCGCTGAGCGTGTCGATGCGGTACCAATAATCGCGCGTAGGCCGCGGTTAAAACTATCGTCCACATCGTAGTAAGCGATGCCGAGCTGCTGGCCGACCCACGCCGCTGGAAGTTTGATCTCAACTTGATAGCCTTGCTCGCTGGCGCGCCACTTAGCAGCAATGGGAAGTGGTTGGGGCGGACCTTCGATATTTACGCCGGTGGCATTGTCGGCAAGACCGTTATCAAGATGGATGATTTTTGCATTGTCAGAATCACGCGCTTGTCCGATGGCGACGCGATAAAACGCCCCTTGCGGTGAGGTGAGTGCCAATATGAGGTGATCTTGACTGTCGATATCGCCTGTCGCTTGCGGCGTGGCAGGAGTGCTATCGATAATATCGAGCGCGAAATACAMCGCAGTGTCGGTGCTGCCACTCATGATCGCCAAAGAAAGCGTGTCACTGTTGTATGCACCTTGGCTAAAGATCAGTCCGTTGCGTTGATAAAGGCGCTGATGATGGCGATAGGGTTGCCAATCCTCTAAGTTGCCATCTAAGCGAATAGGCTGGGTTAAGCGAAATGCATGTAAATCTTTGCCCGGCTCTAAGGTAGAGGGTGGGGCATGCTGGGTAAACAAGCTGGGGCGATCGTTCATCCCCATCGCAAAGGCCCGAGCAGTGCCCATTAGCGTCTGCTCTTGGCCTTGGCGTAAAACACTTTCCATTTCCCACACGTACTGGTAGCCCAAATAGGGCAGCAGCAGTAGAAAACTCGAGAGAATTACAATCTTGGTGCGGATCCCGGCCAGCCCTTCTCGCACCCAGCGACGTCCTTTTAAGCCATAACGACGCAGTCGACTCAGGCTCATGGGTGTTCCTCATCCCAGCGATACCCCATGCCATAGACGGTGCTAATGCAATTAAATTGGCTATCGACGGCGAGAAACTTTTTACGGATCCGTTTCACGTGCGAGGTAATGGTGCTGTCGTCCACCACCGCGTGCGCTTCATCCATTAATGCTTGACGGCTTTTGACGTGGCCGGGACGTTTAACCAAGGCATGGACCATCCAAAACTCGGTCACAGTGAGATCGATCAAGGTGTCATGCCAGTATACGCGCATCCGATCCAAATCAAGATTCAGCGGGCCGCAATGCAGACTTTTTACTTGGCTAGCCGACGCTTGGGCCAAGAGATCACTGCGGCGAAACAAGGCGGCAATGCGTGCCATCAGGTGAGGCAGTGAGACGTCTTTGGTCAAGTAATCATCGGCGCCCATTCGCAGCCCCACCACTGTGTCAATGTCACTATCCCGAGCGGTTAAGAAGATAATCGGCACTGTTGCAGACATCGCGCGCAGGGCTTGGCATAGCGCAAAGCCGCCGTCAATTTCATTCCCCAGACCAATGTCGATAATGGCTAAATCGGGTAGACGTTGCTCAAAAGCGGTTTGGGCGGATGGACGATCGGCGTAGGTATTGACCTGATAGCCTTGGCGACGAATCACATCGGCATAGTTATCGCGAATGGCGGCTTCATCTTCAACAATTGCTATCTGCTTCATGGTACGGGATAGGTAACGAGTGTTGCAGTGACTATACCCAAACTCAGCGCAGAGAAAACCCCTTTTGCCGGATTCCGCGCAATTGCCATTTTTTTGCCACAATTGATCGCCACATTGCCATTTTTGCTCCCACAAAATGCCTGATCGGCTTGTTTTAATGTCCTCATCGCCAGCACGGCACAACAAACACACTTTCGAGGACATTATGGATATCAAAAAAGCACTCACACACTCTGTATTCGCGGTTTCTATGTTTGTCGTGGCAACCCCACAAGGGATGGCCGCCACACATGTTGAGCGAGACAAAAAACCAGAATTGATCGGTATGGGCAGCGGCGCGGTGGCTGGCGCGTTAGTGGCCGGACCGGTCGGCGCAGTCGCCGGAGCGATTATCGGCACCGTGATGGGGCAAAACGCGAGCTTCGAAACACTTGCGACGGAGCAGCAAGATACGATTGAAACCATGAATGCGAAAAATGAACAGTTGAGTCTTGTTACGCAAAAATACAACGAAGCTCAATTAGAACTTGCCCGCTTGCGCACCGAGCAACATTCTATCGAGGATATCGACTTAGCGATGAATATTCAGTTTCGAACCAGCTCGGCTGACATTGAACCCCACTTTATGATTCAGCTTGATGAGCTGGCAGGGTTTATCCAGCAAATGCCGGATGCGCAATGGCAATTGGCCGGGTATGCCGACCCACGGGGGCGCAAAGCCTATAACCAAGCGCTGTCAGAGCAACGTGTGCAAGCGGTTTATGACTACTTGGTATCAGTGGGAGTCGATCCTGCGCAGCTAGATACGGTTGCGTATGGAGACAGCCAGCCATTGGCCGACCAAGCCGACAATGAAGGCTTTTTCTTTGACCGTCGCGTCACCCTTTCACGCGTGAAAGGTGGGCAAATGGCACAGGCACAGTAATCGTCGCTTTATCGTTTTGGGGCTGGGCTACCATGCAACGGCCTAGCCCATCGCAAATGTTAGAGACTTATCTTCGGCAACCAAGGAAGACACCATGATTCGACAGGCAACCCTTCACGATATCGATGCGATTTGCGCCTTGTGTGAGCGCTGTCAGCCTGACCCACTTCCGTGGCGTCAAATGAAGAAAACGCTCACCGATTTGATTAATGCAGAGGATGCCAACGTATTAGTCGCTGAGCTTTGTGGGTTGGTCGCAGGCGTGGTGGCGTTCAATGTGATCTTACAACTGGAAAAATCCAACCATGTCGGGCGCATCAGCACCATTATGGTGGATGAACACTTTCGAGACATGACCCTCGGCCGCCAGTTACTCAGTGCCGCGGAGACCTGTTTGCAGGCAAGAGGGTGCGATCAGATTGAAGTGGTCCCGAGTTATCACAAAGCCGATGCGCAAAGCTTTTACCTGCACTGCGGTTTTAAACTTACCCCAGAGCGACTGATAAAAGCGTTAGCAGCGTAGCTAAGCGACAAAGGCTTTTTCTTTACCACTTTGCGGATTGGGGAGCGTGGTTGGCCATTTGCCGGTTGCTTCCCACATCAACAAGGCTTGTTTGGCCGCAAGACCGCCCCCGTAGCCAATCAGCTGCCCTTGGCGACCAATAATACGGTGGCAAGGAATGATGATAGAAATTGGATTCTTGCCATTCGCGCCGCCTACCGCTTGGTTGGCTTTTGGGTTACCAATAGCGGTGGAAATGGTCTGATAGCTGGCCGTTTGCCCATACGGAATTGCTTGTAGCGCTTGCCATACCCGTTGCTGAAAGGGTGTGCCTTGTGGGGCGAGGGGCAAAGAGAATTGTTGGCGCGTGCCATTGAAGTAACCATCCAGCTGACGACATGCTTCATCCAGTACCCGTTGGGCGGAGTGAGACGATGCATTAACGGGTTGCGGTGCGCGTTTAGGCAAATACAACCCGGTGAGTCCGTCGCGATTCGCGGTTAAGGTTAACTCACCGAGTGGTGATGCATAAGTGATTTGGCTCATAACACATCCTTGTGGTTGTCACTTAATCAGTTGGTGTGCTGATTACAATACGCGCAAGCGGTTAAAAACGCTTGTTCTTGGAACTGCTTAAGGCCGAGCTCTTTTAAGCTCACATCAACAGGATGACGTTTTAGGGTTTGCTTCATTACGCTGCTTGGCAGCACCTCAGCATCCGTTCCCTCAATTAGCTGCAACGCGGCTTCTAGCTTGAATCCAGCACTGCTACCGGCAAATTTGCCTTTGGTTGGGCGCTCGCGGATCACAATCTTTTCTACCTGATAGTCTTCGACCAGCTTGCTCATGGTGCGATGAAAGTGTTGGATGCTTTCTTGTGCTTCAGGCTTGGCAACGGTGATCTTTTTTGCGCGGCACTCAGGCACAGAAAACAAGCCGTTGTCGCTGTCTAGCAATACAATGTTCGCTTCATTGGCTTTTAAATCAACAGCACAAACTCTCATGATGATCTCTCTGTCTTAATCGGTAAGGGCGGGCAGTATACGCAAAAGGTCTCGCGTCGTCACAGGATTAACCTTACTTGCACGGGCGAGTCTGTCAATAATGTCGATAAATTCGTCCATACGGGTTTTTTAGCACCACGCTGGATAGCAAAGAGCAATGGGTTCGGGAAGAAGGCACCGCCTTGGCGTAACGGCGCTCGCGGTTTGCAACGCGCTGCGGCGAATCGTGCGAGTGTGTTATACTCGCGCGCTTTGCTTTCGTATTGCCTGAGTTCTTTATGCAGATTATCGCCCAACACACCGATGAGCGCGTGTTACCGCTCGACAACAAAACCATTATCACACGCCATGCGGCCCGCGCGATTGCGCTGCAAGGGGATGAGATCCTTTTGATGTACACCGCACGCTATGATGATTATTCGTTACCCGGTGGCGGTATTGACGAGGGTGAAACCGCAGAGCAGGGGATGATCCGCGAGCTACAAGAAGAAACGGGTGCACAACATATTCGTGATATTCGCCCGTTTGGCTGTTTTGAAGAATACCGCCCTTGGTATCGCGATGGCGCCGATGTGATGCACATGTTTTCTTACTGCTTCTACTGCCAAGTTGATCGAGAGCTTGGTACTCCCACGTTTGAGCACTACGAAATCCATAACGGCATGCGGCCTGTGTGGGTGAATTTGTCTCACGCGATCGCGCACAACAAAGCGGTGATGGCAAACAGTGACAAAGCCGGGCAATCGCTGGTACGTGAAACTATGTTGCTTGAAATGATTGCTCAGCAGCGTGAGAACCCCCAACAAGCCACAGCGTAATCGACAAGGAATGCTTCATGGACAAAGCGCAACTGATTAAATTGGCCAATATGCGTATGCCGTTTGGCAAATACGCAGGCCGTGTATTGATTGATCTGCCTGAAGAATACTTACTGTGGTTTCAAAACAAAGCAGAATTCCCCGACGGCGAGCTCGGGGAGCTGATGCAATTGTGCTTAGCATTAAAAATTGAAGGCTTAGAAAGCGTGGTTAAGCCTTTAAAAAACCAACCATAATTTTTGAATGCTTGCTTTCTCACCAATGGTCGTTGTGAATTCATGCGTCTGTGCCCCGCATCATCGTATCAAAATTATCTTTCTCTCGTGGCCTCATGCCGATCAGTCAGAGAAGGTACACTGAATCGAGCAAACAGTGCCTTAAATCATGTTGCTTTAAGGCACTGTTTTCGTGGTTATTTTTTTTATTAAGGCTACTTGGATAGATTTGTGGTCAATATTTGTTGACYAAATGATCATATCGCTATATCTTACTGCGCCTGGAGCGAGCCTGCGGCCACTTTTTGAACGATAACGGGTTACTTTTCGACCTCTTTCTGATTGAGACGTGAACGCATCAAACTTGTTGACTGAACCGTTGAGCAACATTGTTGCGGTTCAAACAAGGAGGGACTATTTGCACGCTCTTTTTTGGTAACGTTCCCACTTGTAAAGTGGTTATTTTGAGGTATCTATGAAGCACACCCTTTTATCGGCAGTATCAGGCGCAATACTGCTTGCATCTTCTCCTTTAATGGCTTCTGGAATGGACTCTGAGCTGACAGCTAAGATCATCGGTGGGAAGGAATCACACCCCGATGCTTGGCCCTATATGGCCGCTTTGACACGTGTGAATAAAAACTCACCTTTTTGTGGTGGTAGTTTGATTGCAGAGCGCTATGTATTAACGGCTGCCCATTGCCTAGTCAATGAAAAACCACAAAACTTCGACGTCATTCTTAACGCTTATGACATGAATGATTTGTCTGCGTCACCTCGCGCTCAGGTTCGTCATATTTATATGCATCCTGACTATCAGCCTGGCCATGTGAGTGCAGGTCATGATATCGCTATCTTAGAGTTAACGAAGGCGATGAATCAGCAATCGGCGATGCTGGGTAATGAAACTAATTTTAACGAGTTAGACAGTAATCAGTTTCTCACCGCTATTGGGTTTGGTTACCGTCAGTATAAGGAAGGCCGAGGTAGTGACCAACCGACCGTACTTCATGAAGTTCAATTGCCTTTCGTTCCAATGGCGCAATGTAAGTCAGCGCATGAAGGATTCAAAACACTGGGTGACGGTGTCTTCTGTGCGGGTGAGATGAATAAAGATACCTGTATGGGAGATAGTGGCGGACCACTATTTTATGACAGTAATGATGGGCTCCGACAAATGGGGATCGTGAGTTGGGGTTATAAATGTGGCATAAACCCAGGCGTGTATACCAAAATCAGTCACTATAAAGAATGGATAGAAGATAATACAAGAGGGCTTTCATACCGTCGGCGTAATGATCTTGGTATTGTACCTCCCGGCGACTATTCACACACATTTTCATTTACCAATATCTCTGGTGAATTCATTGAACTTAACAATCCCAAAGTGAAAGTAGATGGTAGAAATGGGCTTGGGTCTATAACAGAGAACACCTGTGGCGACAGTTTAGCTCCTGAACAACAATGTCAAATTACGACGAATTTTTCCTTATCAGCTTATCAGAAAGGCAGTGTGATGCTCGAGATCGAATCAGCTGACTTTCATTCAGGTAAGGTGTTCAGTCAGTTAGATTATCACACCTTACAAAGCGTCGACCTCAGTGTTAAAAATTACCTTAGCACATTGCCTGAGCATAAAGCACATACGAATGATCACCCTTGGCGAGTGGAAGGGCAGTATTTAAGAAGCGCCCTAAACCTAGAAAAAGGAAATGTGTCTGAGTTGGTCCTCGAAGATCTGCCACGAGGCGAGCTGAGTTTTATCTACGCGATTGATTCAAATACTATATTAGATAACTTGAAAATTTACGTTAATGATGAACAGACAGACACCTTGTATATTAAAGATCTATCGACAATAAAAGAGGCAGCGCTGGAACTCAAACTACTCGAAGCACGCAATATAGTTCGCATGGTATATACGCATTCGAAACACAGCGATAAAGCAGATAGTCACGTTAAGCTATCGAATTTTAAGCATCAAAAGTTAATTGATGATGAAATCGATGATTTGATTGAGCAAATCGATGCTGAGCATGCGAAACGTAGCAACGGTGGTGGTGGTAGCGTTGGCATTGAGCTAGGGCTATTTGCATTGCTTTTTATATGGCGACGTCGGTTTTTAAATGCCATGGCACCGTTCACAAAAGCGGGTAAATAGTATCAGTATTTGCCAATTAGATTGACGAATTTTCAGGCCACCATGATATCGATGATTGAACGATTCAGGTGGCCTGAGCACATTCCAATCGACCCTGATAGAATGAGCGACCTGTGCTGTGCTACGTTTTTTTCTTACGTGATGAGAATATCGCACACACAACCCCAACTAACGTCCCTGCCCAGTGCGCTTGATGTGCCACATTAGCCTCGATTAATGTCTCGGTAATGCCCATTCCGACGTTTGCACTATCAAATATCAGCTTAATCACCAGCCCAGCTAAAAGTAATTTCCCTGGTGGGAATTTGTTGGTGATGTCTTTAACACATCCCCAAGCAAACAGGCCATATAAAACGCCTGATAGCCCCGCATACCAGTCAAATGGCGTTAAAAACATCACTAACCCAATCATTAACATCATACCTGCGATCGGCATCATGAGCGGTTCATCGTAATGACGCCCATGCAGCGCGTACAACGCAGCGAGACCAGCCAGATTGATCACGAGGTGCTTAATGTTGGTATGTGTGAGGTTGCCAGTAATAATCCGCCACCACTGTCCGGCTTCAATTTCGGCTCGGTCCCACACCATGAATTGGTGTATATCTGGAATTTGGGCGATAACGATGATGATTGCCAGTGTGATAACCGGTTTGATCGGTGCCAACGTTGGGTCCTGCATTGTGATGGTTATTTCTTATCATACCAGAGCTGGCACGTGTGCATGTAGGTGTCTTTCTATCATTCTATTAGCCGTGCTTTCGACAAAGGAGAGGGAACCTTGACCCATTGTTTCAATTACCGCCGCGTAGCGCGTTCCAATCCATGCGCCTGCGGGAGGCGCGACGAAAGCGAGAGCTATAGTGATTTCTGGTGTATAAGCAAAAAAGAATGCGGTGTAACCTGTTGATTGATCTCGCCAGATCAACAACCAACAAGGAGTACACCGCATGGACAACAATCATAACGTTACTGAGCTTCATAAACCAGACAACCCGCTCAATGAACTGCTGAAACAAGGCGCGCAGCAGTTGTTGGCTCAAGCCATAGAAGCGGAAGTCCAAGCCTTGCTAGCGCAGTTTGCATCGCTTCAAGCTGACGGAAAGCAAGCCGTGGGGTTGTCAGCAAATAGTGTTTCTCGCCTCAAGCAACAATGGGAAGCGGAATACGACCAGTGGCGAAAAAGAGACCTGAGTAAACGGCGGTATGTCTATATCTGGGCTGATGGCGTTTACAGCAAAGTACGCATGGATGACAAGCTTTGCCTGCTGGTTATTATTGGTGTCGATGACACAGGCCGCAAGGAAGTGTTGGCGGTTGTTGACGGGTACCGAGAGTCAGAGGCCAGTTGGCTTGAAGCTTTGTCGCAACTGACTTCACAGGGCATGACCTGCGCGCCTGAACTCGCGATTGGTGACGGTGCGCTGGGCTTTTGGAATGCTGCCGCCAAACACTGGCCGACCACACGTCATCAGCGCTGTTGGGTACACAAGACCGCGAATGTGTTGAACAAAGTACCTAAGTCTGTTCAGCCAAGAATGAAAGAGTCGCTTCACGATATCTGGATGTCGGAAAACCGCAGAGCAGGGGATGATCCGCGAGCTACAAGAAGAAACGGGTGCACAACATATTCGTGATATTCGCCCGTTTGGCTGCTTTGAAGAATATCGCCCTTGGTATCGTGACGGCGCCGATGTGATGCACATGTTTTCTTACTGCTTCTACTGCCAAGTCGATCGAGAGCTTGGCACTCCCACGTTTGAGCACTACGAGATCCATAACGGCATGCGGCCTGTGTGGGTGAATTTGTCTCACGCGATCGCGCACAACAAAGCGGTGATGGCAAACAGCGACAAAGCCGGGCAATCGCTGGTCCGTGAAACCATGTTGCTTGAAATGATTGCTCAGCAGCGTGAGAACCCCCAACAAGCCACGGCGTAATCGATAAGGAATGCTTCATGGACAAAGCGCAACTGATTAAATTGGCCAATATGCGTATGCCGTTTGGCAAATACGCAGGCCGTGTATTGATTGATCTGCCTGAAGAATACTTACTGTGGTTTCAAAACAAAGCGGAATTCCCCGACGGCGAGCTCGGGGAGCTGATGCAATTGTGCTTAGCATTAAAAGTTGAAGGCTTAGAAAGCGTGGTTAAGCCTTTAAAGCGGATTTAACCTGCCTCAACCCAAACAGTCAGGCCACCAGCTTGGCTATTTTTCCCTCATCTCAAGCTGGTAACTAGGAGCAAGCTATAGGTTGCTTAAGTTGTTTTTGCCCCTTTATTCTTTAGTTAAGGTACTCATTAACTGAAAGCGATTACAGATTAGGCTTAGTTTTTCTTATTCCTGCCGAGCCGATAGTTGTCATCATGCTGCGTAGTATGGGAATTGAGTGACATTTGATGCACAATCAGCTCTGCCCACTTAATCAAAGCAAGACGATTTGCAAAGAAGAGATTGACTGGCACCTTTGGACAAAAGCATCTTGAAAAGCATCTGGATTTGGCTGGCAGTTTTGGACAAAACATGGCATATTTATAGTAGGCACGCTATTGCAAAAAGGTGATCGTATGACTTTTAGAACGGACACATCCACAGGAAAACGTCCCCAAAAGATATCGGAACTGGTGACTAATTATGTCAACCAGCGTCATTTTGGTAAGCCTTTCACACTGCATCAGGTAGCCTGCAAGTACAGCCTGTCCAACGAAGAGAGGCAAGCTGCCAGCAAGGCGCTTCAACGCTTGATAAGCAACAATAAGGTCGCTCGCCTAGCAAACGGTACCTATTATCGTCCAAAAGTCTCTCGATTTGGTCCATTACCATTGGAAACGTCTGAGATTGTGAAGCTCGTAACCAAGTCGAAAAATGCGACCGTCGTGCCTGCTGGCGCGGCTGCAGTTAACCAGTTGGGTTTGGATACCCAACTGCCTATGGTAACTAGTTACTATGTGTCAGTTCGAACCCGTGCTCAGTTGACACAAAAATCAGTCAAGTTTGAGTACAAGGAGTCGCTGCATTACTTTGCTGACCATTTCAAGGTTGCTGACAAAGACACAAAACGCACCGCGTTATTGATGTGGAGTGCCCTTTCCTACTTGGAAAAATCTGCTACCTCGCTATATGCCACAGAGCTAACGAAGAAATTCCAAGAAGCATTTGATCCGGCATCACAGGTAAAATTTATCTCTGCACTACCTCCCTCTATGGCATGGGCCAAAGAATTTTTCAAACCCGTAGCTTTGATTAGGACCCAATCGTGAACCCATTTTTCCAAGAAAACGACGCAAACCGCCAAGAAGCTCTCTTGGCGGCTTCCCAAGCCCACCCCCAGCAGCTACCAGCGTACATCATCGAGAAAGACTTCTATGTCACCAGTATCCTTAAGATTTTGTACGTCGATATTGCACCAAAGCTAGCTTCGCGATGCCCAGAACCTTTCATCTTTAAAGGCGGTACCTCACTATCGAAATGCCACGGCTTGATAAATAGGATGTCGGAAGATATCGATCTCTCGTTTTCGATGGACTTGTTCGGGGCGAAGGAAATCGACCGCCACCCAAAGCGTGGGCGAGGCAAGATGTACGATGAGGCACAGGCGATCGATGACCAAGCGCGGGAGTTTGTAAAGGAGGAGTTGATTGAACCTTTGACTAAGTCGCTGAAAAAACTAGATGGAAGAGTTGAGGTCGAAATTGAAAGTGATGAGCCGCTTCACCTCGCTATTCATTATCCTTCCGTAATGGAAGAGGGCGACGCAGTTCTTCGGCGCGTGCTGCTAGAAACAGGGAGCCTGTCACAGAACAATCCCGTAGAGCTGGTGAACATTTCCCATATGTTGGGTGACTATATTTCGGCATTCAAAGAACCCCAATTTCCAGTTGTAGCCCTTAAGCCAGAGCGAACGCTTCTAGAAAAAATGTTTGCTGTTCATTGCAATTTGATGTCCGAAAAACCACGCCCTAAATATGCAAGGCACCTTTATGACATTTTGCAATTGCACAACAAAAATAGTACCTGGTGCGAAGATAAAGCATTAATGGATGACCTTGTTGAATTTTGCGATATTCATTACAAAATCAATCAAGGTCAATGTAACGCTGCACGTAATGGACCGTTGCTTCTTGCCCCTAAATCTCAAGAGATGTTGGAACACTATGAACAGGATTGGGTGGCCATGTCTGACATGTTCCCTTTTGGCGACCTACCATCTCCATTCAAGGATCTGTTAAACGATATCCAAACGCTTGAAGCTCATGTGAATAAGGTTTACTACCCGTAGTATGCTTGGGGCCGTATATCTAAGGTGGCGGCCTCTTCGTTGTTGAACTACGTCGACTTAATAGGCTCTCTGAGTTCAATTCTAGGCTGACTTGACGAACTTCAGCTAATCCGAAGTTACTTATTTGAAGCTCGGGCTCTAAGTAACTTCTGTCCAGAACCTTCATAGAGAGCACTTCTTAACTTAGAAGTGCTCACAGAAGAAACCGCTTTTTGTTTCCAAACACAACACTCTCTTTCCCGTGAAGTGCTTGTTGAATGACGAGCGTCTTCAAGTCGCTTAAGCGTCAGATTTAACCGGCAATTACCCATTGGCGGTTGTCGTCAGTCGCCTCCATCATTGCGCGTAGAAGTTGTGCGCGTGCGTCGTCACTGGGTGCAATCAGATCATAAATGCCGCTGATTGGCTGGCCGTTTTCTTGGGTGTCTACCCGCATGGCGGCGGCGCAGGTTTCGCCGTGTTGGGTGCCAATGCACAAAGAGACCGTGGCTTCGGCAATTTCTACACCATCATGCAGAGCAAGCTGCGCGAAGTAAGCAAGCATGTCGGGGCGGGCATCGTCCGGCCACTGTGCCGCTTGTAGCTTGGCGTATTGCAGCATCAATGGATGGTTATCGACCCAATAAAGTGTCAAGGGTGCGTGGGCTGGGGCAGATGGCCGAGTCGCAGGAGTGGGTAACGTCTCTTCGGCATGGTAGCGCTCGAAACCGGCCAAGCTCTCAGCGGTTGGATATTGGGCTTGTTTAACATGGCAGGCCATCCAACGTTGCTTGACTTCAAAATGGGAAATAATTTCAGACGCGTCCATAAACACCACATGCGATAACAACAATCAACAGGCATCATAGCGGAGTGAGCAGAAATAACAATCGCTGCGCTACAGCACGCGAAAATAAAGCCTGCCAGAGATCACAGCCTCGATCTGATTGCGTTCAAACTGGGCAGACGGACTGTCCGTTGTCGCGTAAAATAGGAAGTATCAATAATGACTGATACTGCCTTTAGGTTCCCCTTTTATGTCTGGACAGCGGCTACGCGCACAATTTACCCGTCTTTATCATCACTTTAACGGGGAAGATTCGGATACCACGTTACAGGCGATTGCCGATATTTTGGTGTGTACACGGCGTAACGCGCGGATGGTCCTGAATAAGTTGGAGGAGCAGCATTGGCTGACGTGGGCGCCATCCGTTGGGCGAGGCAAATTGTCACGGCTGACGTTTTTGCGTACCGAGTCAGCCCTGCGTGACGAGCAAGCGGCCCATTGGTTAGCACAGGGCAAAATGGACCAAGCACTCGCCTGTTTGGATAACGATTCGACCAAGCTTGCGGCGTTGATCCAAAAGCAATTGGGGCCGAGCACCTTAAATGGTCGCCAGATTGTACGCTTGCCGTATTATCGTCAGCTTGAAAGCCTTGATCCGCGTACCCCCTTGCGCCGTTCTGAAGAGCACTTGGTGGGGCAAATCTTTAACGGGCTGGTGAAATACCAAGAGGGTAATAAGCAAGTCTGTGCGGATTTAGCTCACCATTGGGAGGCGCTTAGCCATACCCATTGGCGCTTTTATCTGCGCCCCGGCGTGCGATTTCATGATGGCCGTATGATGCGTGAAGACGATGTGGTGGCGAGTTTGTCTGCGCTATCGTCTCGGCGGTTTTTTGCCCACATCGCTAACGTGACATCACCTGCCGCGCGGATCATTGGTGTTTGATGAAGCGGCCATGTGTTATCTCACCCCGAGTACGGATCGTATGCCGGACTATGCGGTTAAGCCGCCAGCTGCGTTAAGCCAAAAGCTTGAAATGGACCAAGGGGCAGGGTATTTGATGCTCAATTGTCGTGATGGATTGGCGAAAAGTGCACGCTGGCGTGCTTACTTGCATGCCAAGTTGTCTTCCTTGCAATTGCTGCCGCGTTTAGCCGCGAACGGGATGGGTGAGTACCGCTTGTTTAATGCTTATGGTTTGATGCCCGGTTGGATCCATCACACCCAGCCGGTATCGATGCCAGAGCTACCGGGCCCGACGCGATTGAGTGTGGCTTATTTGGCGGACCATCCTCTTTATCCGCTGATCGCAACTGCCATTGAAGCGCATTTGGCCGAAGAAGGCATTCAAGTGGAAACCATGGCGCTGTCGCCAGATGCGTATTTTGGCGGGAAATACAGCCGAAAAATCGACATCTGGTTAGGGGCGATCAGTTTTGGGATCCGCGGGGAAGAAGGATTATTTAATTGGTTGGGTAATCACGATCTTTTCTTGCATGCGTTCACCGACGAGTTGCTAAATAAGGTTACCTATTACACTACCCGTTGGCGTGAGCAGGCTAAGCCAGATTGCGCTGAAGCCTTGGCGCGTGAGCTGGTTGCCCAGCAGGTGGTGCCGTTATTTCATATCTGGACGGGTGTGGTTGCCACGCCAGACTTGCAAGATGTGGCATCGAACGCAGTCGGTTGGTTCGATTTCCAATCGGTGTGGTACAAGCCAAGCGAGTAAGAGTTATTCTTCGACACCGAGCGGAAAGGTGGCAGTGAGTAGTAGGTACTTATGCAACGGCAGACCATCTTTTTTACGAAACAAAGGGTGGAAAATGCGATAGCGTCCGTCGGTCAGCCCCAATGGTTCGATGGTCTCGGCGAGGCTGGTGGTCGCACTGGTCAGTTTAATCCCTTGCGCGCGGTATGAGTCGGCATGAATCGGTTGATGGCCTAGCCACCAAGAAGGAATCGCTTTGCTGGCATTGGTTCTATCTATCCAGTGGTCGCTGACAATGATCACTCGCCCGGGCTCGGCCGGATTGGTAATACCGTGGTTGAGCAACCATGCGACATCGCGCACCAGTGCATCACGACAGGCCAAATTCCCACTGAGTAGACGGTGAGCAAGAATGTAAACCGCGGCGCCATCCAGTTGCAGTTGGTAAACGGTTTGGCTGTGGGGACGACTGTCATCAAGCAAGTGAAACTGAGCGGGGCGGTCGTGCGCTTCCAACACGCGCATTAAACGACGTGCCAGTGCTTTACCCATGTGTGGGTCACGCATCCCGCGGTTATGCACCGTGGGGTAATGATGTTCGCAAAGCTTGACGCAATCTTGTTGAAATTGTCGAAGCGCGAGCGAGACGAGATCATCTAACAAAAACGAGCCACTCCTACCAAAACACGACTGATTTATCGCACGTCATAAAGTATGCATTATATCACCCAAATCGCCCAATAAATCAGAGAGAAACGCCACTCTGTGCGCACTTTCTCATCACAAGTCGGTATGATTGGGCGAAGTATGTCTAGTTCTGCCACTAAAAGAGATATCGGCAATGCAGGCGTCGGCTTGATAGTGGCGGCAGAGATTTGCCTCTATGTTTACCCGATAAAAGGCAAAAGCCATGATGAGTACACCAATGTTGGTCGAAGTATGACCGGTTTCGGGCGCATTGAAGCTTATAAATTGGAACGGTAATTGCAGTGCTAGGTATCTCTGTGACATGAACTCGATGGATGATAATGAAAACAATAGCTTGGCTATGTGGTTCGGCATGTTTACTTGCCGCTTCGATTTCTTTTCCGGCTCGGGCAGCTGATGGCTTGGCGGCCGGCGTTTTTCTGGGGTCGCCGATGTCCGGTGTGACCATCAAGCAAGACCAATTTAAAATTCAAGCTGGGATCGATAAGTTTGGGATTGCGATCGACGGGACGTGGAATTTAGGGGAATGGCTAGGCCGGATGGAATATGCGCCCATGTATATCTATGCTGGTGGTCAGTGGGTGGACGATTCTACCCATCAGTGGGGACCGAGAGCTGGGCTAGGGGTGACACTTCCCGTAGGCACCGGTGATGTAGAGTTGTTTGCGGAAGCCGGTACCACATGGTACTGGGAGGAGAAAGGCGATATTGAATTTGAAGGCGCAGCCGGCGCAAGGATGTATTTTTAAGCGTTTTTATCATGCGCTTTGGTTGCTTGCCATCGGTTGGGGACTGAGCGTTTCCCCTGCATGGGCGGTGAGCTATCCGTTACCTTTGGATGGCAGTCGGCTTGTCGGCTATGCCTCCATGCACGAGGTGCAAGAAGGCGAGCATCTTGAAGCCATTGCAAAACAGTATGATATCGGCTTTTTAGCATTATTGACGCTAAACCCCGGCGTAGATCCGTACTTGCCAGAGCCCGGTACACTGATCAAGCTCCCCCAGCAGCATCTGTTGCCCGACACGCCCTACGAAGGGATTGTGATTAACTTGGCGGAGCTCAGGCTCTATTATTATCCGCCCAAGCCTCAAGGAGAGAATGACGCGACGGAGGAAGAGCCGCGGGTTCATATTTTTCCGATTGGCATCGGGCGAATTGGCCGTGAGACGCCCGTGATGCAAACTTACGTCAGCCAAAAGCGCCAAAACCCGACGTGGACGCCGCCGCAAAGTATTCGAGAGGAATATAAGCGGACACGCAATATTGTGTTACCAGACGTGGTCCCTGCTGGTCCCGATAACCCGTTAGGACGTCATGCACTGCGGCTTGGCTATGGGAATGGCGAGTATTTAATTCATGGTACGAATAAGTCATTTGGTATTGGTTTACGCGTCAGTGCCGGCTGTATCCGGTTGCGGCCTGATGATGTGGCTTGGCTTTTTGAGGCGGTGGATGTCAACACGCCCGTGCGGATCATTGATACGGCAACCAAGGTCAGCATTGAACCAGATGGACGAATTATGGTGGAAGCTCATCGTCCACTGTCGCGTACGGAGAAAGAAACCCAGCAACGTATTCTCCTGCCCCCCGATCCGGCGATTATTGCCAAACTTGAGCGAATGGATATTTCCACGCGACGTTATCGTGCCGCACTGGCGGTGCAACAAGGGGTGCCAATTGAAGTGGCGGAGCTGAGCCCGTTGCAGTTGAAGGTGTGGCATACGCTCAATGAGCAAGGCCTGACAAACGCGTCTGATCTGGTGAGAGCGGATACCCCTTAGTGACAGAATGAGGTAATCACGGATAAACAAAAAACGGCGCGAAGGCGCCGTTTTTATCTTTCAATCTTGCCTTATTTTGTATAAGACTGCGCCATGTTATCAATGCGTTCGTTGGCGCGTTTTGCTTCGTCATACGCCATTTGAGAGTCATTTTTCATCATGGAAACGTCGTTAGACAGCGCATCGACTTTCGCGGATAAATCATCAACACTTTGTTGTAGTGCAGTGTTGCTAGTACAGCCGACGAGCAACACGGTTGAAGCTATTGCTGCTAGCGCCATTGGACGGATTTTCATAGAGAACCTCGCTATTGTTGTTGGAGATAGCAATCACGTCAAAAGGGTCACGCGCAAGCGCGACTACCTTTTACCATAGACGGTGATAGGAGATTTTGCTGCTGAATCCTCAACTTGGCGGCCATACCTTGACACAGTTAACATTTAACGCGCTGTGTGACTCATCCATTAAGACGTGTTAAACGCTATTGGTGGTGATGATTTCCTTCATCGCTATGGTGCTGCATGCCTCCCATGACAGATTTCACTGGAATTTGCTTGGTCAGTGAATGGCCATCAGCAGTGCTCAGGGTGAGGGAAATCTGTTCGCCCACTTTCAGAGGCTTCACCAAGTCGAACAACATAACATGCAAGCCGCCCGGCTGAAGGACAACTTGTTCGCCGCTGGGCACCAGAATTTGTGGGATTTGACGCATTTTCATCATGCCACCTGCCATGGCGTGTTCGTGTAGCTCAACGCGTTTTGCCGCAGGAGTTTGGGCACTAACAACACGTTTGAGCACATCACTTTGATTGTCTAACACCATAAAGGCGGCACTGTTAGGGGCGCCCGGTGCACTGGCGCGCGCATAGGCGTCATGGATAAAAAATTCACCATGAGCATGGCTGAAAGATGCAGTGAAAAGTGCAATGGCTGAGATAAAAAGGCGAAAAAACGACATTATGGTTCCTTATTGGTGTCAGTCACTCGAGAAATAGCGGCGGTGATCATTTGAGGGTTCAAGGTGTGGGGCACCTTTTCTAAAAGCTCACCGTTCGGAGAAAGAAAATAAAAGTATGAGCTATGGTCAACGGCATAGTCCATGGCGGAGTCTTCCAGCTCGGTGATGCGATACAAAACGCCGTATCGCTTCGCCAGTTGATCAATTTGTTCGTTACTGCCACTCACACCTGTGATGGCCGGATGAAAGAAATGGGCATATTCGGCCGCCTTTTCACTGGTATCCCGCTTGGGATCCAGTGTAATAAAGACAGGTGACACCGCATCTTGTGTCGATTGCGGCAGTGACTTGAGCGCCGCCGATAATACCGCCAGCGAGGTGGGGCACACATCTGGGCAGTGTGTGTAACCAAAATAAACAATTCGGGGCCGAGGATCGGCTTCATTGAAAAGGTTGAAGGGTTGCCCATCTGATTGTAAGGCGCCAGCCTGTGCTTGCTGTTGCTTCACTTGATAACTGTCATAGTAAGCGCGAGCGCCTAACCCCAAACAAACCGCAAATAATGCCACTAGCCATGCTTTTTTGCTCATGGTCGCTCCATGGTCACTTTGATCGGAAATTGTGTTTGACCCTGATCTGGCACCGTAATGGTTCCTGCCCACGTCATGGTCTGCTCAGTGCAGACTGGAAGCATCAAATCGCCGCGATAGTGCGTTTCGTCTATTTGATTCAGCACTAGGCGATATTCTCCCATGTTCATCTCAACACCTTTTAGCTTAACTAATAGGGTTTCGCTATTAAGAGGTTGTGATGTTGTGAAGGTCAGCGTGTTAGCGTGCATGGGGTGGACGGTCGGGTCAGATAAACTGGCTTGATAGCCTTGATAATGGCAGGTTTGTTGGTTTAATGAGCAATGGTTAAGAGAGGCCGTTGAGCCTCCCTCTATCCAATCGGCAAGAGTGTTTAACCATGTCGGTGCGCTGAATGCGAGCGCAAATACTGCGACAATGCCTGCAATCGTCAGCAGGCGATGACCACTACGTGAGTCGGTGAGAGAAGAGTCCATGATTTAGTCCTGACTGGGGGCAAAGCGCTCCAACAGCAATACCAACACAAAGCCCGCTATCATGGCAATCACCGCAAGGCCAACTTGTGCCGGATGTCCCACCACGGCCTCATAAGCGCCGGGCAAGAGGTTATCTTGCACCAGAGGTACTTGTTCACCGGATGAGTTCGTGCGCCAAGTGAGGGTATGTTTCCAAGGCCAAATCTTACCCAAGGTGCCTAACATCAGGCCGGTCAGAAACGCGAGGGTCAGTGCGTAATAGCGGCGCAGCAGCCATGACAATAGATGCGAAAAGGTCAATAAGCCAGTCACCGCGCCAACAGCGAATAATCCCAATAAGCCAAATTGCGCTTGATGAACCGCACTCAAAATCGGGCTGTACATGCCAAGTAAAAGCAAAATAAAGCTGCCGGAGATACCGGGCAGGATCATAGCGCATATGGCAATCGCGCCGGAGAGAAACACTGTCGCCGGGCTTGCGGTCAAATGAAGTGGGCTGGCGACGGTAATCCAATAAGCAAATCCAACCCCTAGCGCACCGGCGATAAGGGTTTTAACGGTGAACTTAGGCGTTGGTAATTGCCTGGCTATGTGAAAGGCCGAGGCAATGATAAGGCCAAAGAAAAACGACCAAAGCGGAATGGGATGATGAGTGAGCATCCAACTGATCCCTTTTGCCAAACTGGCAATGCTGGTCAGAATGCCGGCTAAGAGTACACAAAGAAAGGTGCCGTTAACATGTTGCCAGACTGCTTTTAAACCTTCTTGGCGCCATAGTGTAAAAAGGCGCGGCGTGATACGCCGAATACTCTCAAGCAACTGCGTGTAGATACCGGTAATAAATGCGATCGTACCGCCAGAGACACCAGGAACCACATCCGCAGCGCCCATCGCCATGCCTTTAAGGTAAGTTGAGACCAGGTTCTTGATCATAATGCTATTCATCGATAAAAGCTGAGACGCGCATTATACCGACATTCATCCTGTGGGGTAGGGGGAATTATAAGAGGGGAGCTGCACTCCCCCCCCCAATACGATTAAGGTTGATGAGGTTTCTCGAATACGGCGACGGACCACGCGGGGATGGTGAGTGTGCCGTTGGTTACGTGAGCGGCCTGTTGGTTATACGCGATCGAGCTGTTGCCCGCATTGGTTTGCAAGCTGTGAAGCTGATAGCCGTTGGCGTCGATGTTGGCAAAGTCATTGACCGCCGTGCCTGAGGCATTGATCGCGACGATAATGCCGTCACGCGTTGCATCAATTGTGCTGTCGTGCAGACTGCCACTGTTATCAATCTGCATCACAATTAGCCCTGGCATTTGTGAGGCGCCGGTGTTGTGAAAGCTGACACGTTGGTTAATCACGCTGCCTTGGCCTAAGTGGAACAGCCCTGACGACGCACGCAGCGCCACCAGCTCATTAAAGTAGCTGTCCATGTTGCTGATTGCCTTTGGTGTTGGTTTGGCCTCGCTGTTGTGATTGGCAATCACGGTTTCAATCATCGGCCAGTTGTAGCCGTCTTTATCTTCACGTGGCAGCCCTTGATCCCACTGCGTGGTTTGTTGGGTAAAGTCGACGCGGTTATACCAATCGCCCGAGTCGTACGAGTCACGTTGCATGGATTTTGAACGAAGCAGTTCGCTGCCCATGTGAATAAAAGGCACCCCTTGTCCCAGCAGGGCAGTGGAGAGTGACACGGCTTGGGCGCGGACGCGTGTCGCAAGTGGCATGGCGTAAGGGAATTTGTATTGATTGTTATCCCACAAGGTTTGGTTGTCGTGCTTGGAGACATAGTTTTGAATCTCCCAAGCATCTTGCGCGTAGCCAGCCGGTTGACCGTTGTAATCGACTTCGTCCCCGCGCACGACGTCACCATTGGCAATCTGCAACTGAAAATCTTTTAAGTTACCCGCCATACCCAAACGAACTAGGTCGGCATTATGCAGGGCACTGGCTCTTTCCCCGCTGTTTTGCTGTTGCAAATCATTGGGGGCGACCCATTGACCATTACCAAAGCCTTGGTTTTTGCGCAGGTACTCGCCGCCATCGAACGGACCGCCGCCACGAACCGCWTCACGAAGTCGGTCAGAGAATGAGCCAATACCTGTGCCTGCAAGATTTGCTTGGGTGGCTTGGACAAACTGGCGATCGTTGGCGACTTCACCGAAGTTCCAACCTTCACCATAGAAATACACATCTGGATTGATGGCGCGGGCAACGGCAAGTGTGTGCTCGATCTGGGCCAGCGGATGGTGCCCCATCAAGTCCCAACGGAAGGCATCGATTTTGTAGTCTTTCACCCAAGTGGCAATCGAGTCATCGATCAGTTTGGCAAACATGCGATGCTCAGGCGCGGTATTGGAACAGCAAGTGGATTGCTCAACGTCCCCAGTGACGGGGTTAAGGCGCTGATAATACCAAGGCACGACTTTATCCAGCACAGAATAGGGCCCTAAGCCTGCTTGGTGGGTGTGGTTGTAGACCACGTCCATCACTACATTCATGCCGATATCTTGTTTGATGGCCATGATCATTTTACGAAACTCGAGGATTCGCGCGGTGCCTTCAGGGTCGGTCGCATAACTGCCTTCAGGCACAGTGTAATGGAAAGGATCGTAACCCCAGTTAAAGCTGTCGTATTGACGCATCGCCGCCATCACCGTTTGCACATAGGGGGTGTCAGCACTGTCTTGGGTGGCTAAATCCGTTAAAGCCGCTTGGATGGTTTGATTGTTGTCGCACTCACTGGCCAGCCTTGGGGTATCTTTCAGTGAGGGGACTTTGTCACATAGCGTGGAGAAGCGGTCGGTGACATCGATACGTTGCGCCGCGTCCTCGTTGATGGAGGCAATGTCAAACACGGGGAGCAGGTGTAAGTGAGTAACCCCAGATTGCGCGAGCGCGGTTAAGTGTTTGACCGGCTCAGTGGTGTTTTGGGTAAAAGCAAGGTACTTGCCGCGCAGATTTTGGGGAGTGGATTGATCGAGCGCGGAAAAATCACGCACGTGCGCCTCATAAATCACGCTGTTGGCGGGATTTTGCTGCGAGTGAGGCGCACTCAGCGTATCCCAACCACTGGGTTTAAGCGCGGGCGCATTCAGATCGACCACCTGTGAATAGCTGGAGTTGGTCGACAAGCTATGTGAGTAAGGATCCGTGACTTCGAGACGCTCGACACGGTGTGTGGCAGGGTGATAGACCGACAGTTGATAACGGTAATAGTCGCCATGATTCAGCGCCGTGGTGGCAACATGCCAGCTTCCTGACTCGGCGTCGAAGTCCATTTTAATGGGCGTTTGGCGCTGTTTGGGCGCGTTTTGTTCGCTCGCCGATTGATAGGGCACCAGCGAGACTTGCTGTGCGGTAGGGGCCCATAAACGAAATTCAGTGTGTCCAGCGTCAGGGATGGCACCAAAGTTAAGTTTTTCGGCGTGTTCGGCGTACAAGGCATCGAGCGCGCGGGCCGGTTGCACATCGGTTGCGGTTAATACGGTATCACCGTCTTTGGCGATAGCGAGAAGCTGCCCTTTAAGCCATTGCTTCAGCGCAATATCAGCGTCAACAAAGTCAAAATCGAACCCTTTGACGTTACCTTGCAAATGGGGAAACGATGTCTGCCAATGATCACGCGTGGCAAGGGTGGATTCGACACTCGCGGTGGCGTTTTCCACCTGTTGTGTGTCCGGGTTATAGCGCATCGTGCCATCAGCGGAGTAATACAAGGTGAGCGAGGTGGCGTTGGTTTGATGAGTGAGCAGGGTATCGGCGTCAGCAAATAGCACACTGGCATCGCTGGTGCCCGCATCACGAACACTGGCGGTTGGGTTGGTATCGACGTCAGGGTTATCGTCATTTAACGGACAGCCTGTTAATACAATCGCCGAGGCAATCGTAAAAGGCAGTGCAAGAGGATGTTTATTTAACAGATGATTCATTAGGTTGACCTTTATGTTTTGTAGGGAGGCCAAGCTTACTGAAAGGTGAAATGTACCAACTGTGATCGCGTTATAAATCAACTTATGAATAAGAAAATATTTCAATAATTCAATAACGTATCACGAAAGGTAGGCGGAGAATAATCAGCGTCTACGCCCTTAGCGAACAGCCAAAGGCGTAGGTTTCATCCGTTAACTTCCCATCAGTTGCAGTAAATTTTCTGCGGTGACTATCGCTTCTTTGCGGTTTGCAATATTCAGCTTTTGGTAAAGGTTACGGATATGCGTTTTGATGGTGGTACCGGCGACATCGAGCTCTTGAGCAATTTGTTCATTGCTCAAGCCCGAATAAATGAGCCCAAGGACTTGCCACTCGCGTTGCGTGAGCGAGCTGGTGCGCACCAACTCGGGGACGTTGGGGTGTTTCACCAATTTTTCGACGAAATCCTCATCAAAGTGAACGGCGCGGCTGCGCTGATGACTGGCAATTTCTTTCAGCAGTTGCTGAGCGCGATGACGCTCTAATGCTCCGAGTGCTTGCTGTTGAAGCAATTGGTGTAGTAAGGGCGCTATCGCCTCGCCTTCGATTAAGAAGTTACCCACCATGCTGGTCTGGTTGGTTAGCGTAAGCGCCTCTTGCAGTAAGGTTTTCGCATATTCTTCTTCCTGCTCTCGGCTGGCGAGTACGGCTTCCACAATCAGGTTGCGGTTTTTATCCGTGACTAGGCATGCGCGGTCGGCTTCTTTACGTAAGAAGGCCAACGCCTCGCGGGCTTTGTCATGATGTCCCAGTTGTAAGTACGCACGGGCAATATTTCGCCATTGCAGTTGGCAAAAATGGTTACAGGCAGTGTCGGGACGCACGGCTTGATGGAGCCATTCATCGATATTGGTGAGCTCATGTTTGGCTTGCCAGTATAAGAGTAGTGACAGCGAGGCATTGGCGGTCCAGTCTACGTGGTAAACCGATTCACGAAGAAGGTGTTCGATATGGTCGATATACTTTGAGGCTTTATCGAGCTCACCACGGCTAATCGCGACGCGAGCCAGCATGGAATAACTGTGCAAGTGTTTGCTCGGCGGCTGCGTTTCCAGCACGCGAAGTCCTTTATGCGCACAGACTTCGGCTTCATCCAATCGATGCCAGCACCATAGAATTTGTGCCCGCAAGCGCAGCGCAAATTCATGCAAAGGGACTTGGTGGAGCTGCTGATCTTCAATCAATTTATCGGCGCTATCCAACAATTCGAATGCAGCTTGCACGTAGCCTTGTGCGAGCAAAATTTCGCTTTGTTGTAAAATCGCCCATAACGCTTGGTGGTACACTTGATGCTGGCGCGCGAGCTTCTCGGTTTGCTGCATCATAGACAGGGCGCGATCAAGCTGCCCAACCACGTGATTTACTTCTCCCACCACGGATGTGGCGACAATGCGACCGCGATAGTTCGCGCTATCGAGTTGGCTAAGTGCCAGCTCGGCCAGCGTCATCGCTTGGTCAGGATCGTTGCGATTGATGGCAACTTGGGCCAGTAACGCGTTGGCATTTCCCTGATAATCAATATCAAGCGTGATATTCCGTTTTTGGTAGGCTTGCTCTGCTTCTGCGAGAAGTTCGCCGACTTCATGATATCTGTGTTGACTCTGCGCTAACCACGCGCGTAGCAGACCTAAGTTGGGGTAGGTGAATAGCAACTGATTACTGATTTGGCCGATAGCCGCCTCTAGGGTCGAGAGCTCTCCACGATTAAACATACGCCAACCGTGCTGATTGAGGATATCCGCCATCAAGGTATCGTCTTCGGCGTAGCGGGCGTGGCGCAATGCTTGATGGGGCGTATTCAGCTTTAGCCAAGCCAATGATGCCTGCCGGTTTAAGTGTTGTTGCTGTTGAGGGATCCGTGCTTGACGCTCATGGGCGAGAAACTCTGCGAATAAATGGTGGAAGCGGAACCAGTTATTGTCTCCTTCCAACGGATAGATGAATAAGCCGTAGCGATTTAGCGACTCGAGCATGCCGAGCGCGTCTTCGCGCTCGGTTAGCGCAAAGACCAGCTCGTCATTAAACATTTCCAGCACGGAAACTTGCATTAAAAACTGACGGGTTTCACTGTCCAGCAGATCGAACACTTCTTCGACCAAATAATCCCACAGGTGGGCATGGTTAAAACTCGCGCAGGAGGCGGCACTTTGCATCAGGGTCCGTTTTTGATGCTGAGCCTGAATCGCAATTAACTGTAGGGCAGATGGCCAGCCCTCGACGTAGGCACAGAGGGTGCTTGCGGTAGTTTCGTCGACACCATCGGCGACACGTTGATTAAAAAAGCGGGTGGTCTCTTCATTATCAAATGCAAGCAGTTCATTGCCGATCTCGATCATCAGATCGCGAACCCGCAAATTTGCTGTCCCTAGCGGCGGATTCGCGCGCGAGGTCACCACCAAAGTCAGGCTATCGGGCATGTGCTTAATAAAAAAGCGCATTGCTTCATGAATGTCTTCATTGTCGATCAATTGGTAGTCATCCAATACCAGATAACAGGTGGACTGTAACCCAGCCAGCTCAGCGAAAACATCGGAGAGCAGCGCACGCAGGGATGAGAACTGGCGTTTTTCTGCTAGCTTAACGGTATTGGGGCACCCATCGTGGGTCGCTTTATTTAATGCTTGCAACAGGTAGTTGATAAAGCGGAAGCTGTCGTTGTCGCTGTCATCAATGCTGAACCAGCCGACATGATTTTGATCGGCGAGCCATTGTGCGGCCATGGTGGTTTTGCCGTAACCTGCCGGCGAGCGGAACAACACCAATTTGTAATGTGGCGCTTGTTGGAGGATATCCAATACGCGCGGGCGCAAGATGGCATTGTAGAGACGGCCGGGACGGGTAAGTTTTGACGGGATCCACATAGCGAGAAGGTCCTTTACAGCGAGTGCGGCTTTGCCGCGTTTATCCTTGTACGCAAGTGTATGTAACTGGTCTGTCACAAACTATGATCCAGCGCTGATAATGGTACAATTGCTCTATTTTGGTGCAGCTACGCCTTTCAATTGTGATTAAAGTCACTAATTTTATTGGTTAGGATACGGAATATGGAAGGTGTTACACGCCAGAGACGATGAATGCCCCCACAATTTGCGTTAGCGCACAAAATTAACAAAAGGGATTGTTCTTTTTTCACAGCCGTATTTTGGTCAGTGTTCCCTCAAATTGTGATTTTAATCACCTCAATATCACGAAACTCCTCCATTGATGAGAGCAAGCTCACTCACAGCTTGTGATGTGGCTCTCTACGCCCTGACAACTCCTCCTTTCCTCCTCCTGTCTCGGGAGGATGTTTGCATCGACAGGCTTGGGCAGGATGACTGTCATCGAGATTTTCTTCCATTACGAGAGCGATGACATGACGCCTAAACAGCAACACGCATTTGATAAAAGCGCTTTTAAAGCCAGTATGACCCAGCATTTGACGCAGCTTGGTCGCACCCCTGAAACCGCAGAGATGCGCGATTGGTATCTCGCCTTAGGCCGTGCGCTGGCCGAACACACCACCAGTGATCTGGTTGCGACAGAAAACGATTTAGCCATCAAACAAGCGAAGAGTGTGAACTACTTATCCTTAGAGTTTTTGATTGGCCGTTTAACGGGCAACAACCTGATCAGCATGGGGCTTTACAATGAAATTGCGGCTGTGGTCAGCGAGTTTGGGTTTGGCCTGACCGATTTGCTTGAGCAAGAGCGTGATCCTTCGTTGGGGAATGGTGGTTTGGGCCGCTTGGCCGCGTGTTTTATGGACTCGCTCGCAGCCCAACAGTATCCAGCGGTCGGCTATGGCTTGCACTATGAATATGGTCTGTTCCGTCAATCCTTCAAAGATGGCGCCCAACAAGAAGCACCGGATGCGTGGCGTGAGCCAGAAGGCTATCCGTGGGAAGTGGTTCGTCCTGACCTTGCCCAAACGGTTGGCTTTTATGGCCATGTGGCGGTGATTGAAGAAAACGGCCACACGCGCCGCGAATGGGTTCCTAGCCTTCATATTCAGGCGATGCCTTGGGATCTGCCTATCGTGGGCTATCAAAGTAATACGGTTTATCCACTTCGCTTATGGGAAGGTCGAGCACTGACGCCATTTGCGCTCGATGCCTTCAATGATGGTGACTATACCCGTGCGCAACAAGCCGCAATTGATGCAGGCAACCTGACCAAAGTGCTTTACCCGAACGATAATCATGATGCGGGTAAAACGTTGCGTTTGATGCAGCAATACTTCCACAGTGCGGCCTCTGTTGGGGATATTCTTCGTCGCCATTTAGATGCCGGCCACCCACTGGCTGCTCTTCCAGATTATGAAACCATTCAGTTGAATGATACTCACCCGACTATCGCCATTCCTGAGCTGATGCGAGTGCTGTTGGATGAGCACCATTTGAGCTGGGATGACGCTTGGTCTATCTCCAGCCAGACGTTTGCTTACACCAACCATACCTTGCTTCCAGAAGCGCTGGAGACGTGGAGCGAGTCGTTAATGGCGAACTTGCTGCCGCGTCACATGGAAATCATTTTTGAAATCAACCACCGCTTCTTGCAAGACGTTGCTGCGAAATGGCCGGGCGATGTCCGCAAACAGCAAGTGCTGTCTGTGATTGACGATCAGGGTGAGCGCATGGTGCGCATGGCAAACCTGTGTGTGATTGGCTCGTACGCGGTCAATGGTGTGGCGGCGTTGCACTCTGAGTTGGTAAAACGCGATCTCTTCCCTGAATTTGATGCGCTTTATCCGGGCCGTATCCAAAACGTGACCAACGGGATCACGCCACGTCGTTGGTTGAAGTTCTGTAACCCGGCTCTCTCTGCCCTTATCAGTGAAAAAATTGGCGACCAATGGCCGGCTCATCTCGAGCAACTGGAGCAAATTGCCCAGTATGCTGATGACAAAGCGTTCCAAAAAGCCTTTATGGCAGTGAAAAAGCGCAACAAGCAGCGTCTTGCTGATTGGGTAAAAACCCATCTAGACATCACGCTAAACACTGACGCCATCTTTGATGTTCAAATCAAACGTCTTCATGAGTACAAGCGTCAACATCTGAACTTGTTACATGTGATTTCTCTGTATCACCGTCTGATCCATGAGCCGAATTTCGATATGACGCCTCGTGTGGTGTTCTTTGCTGCCAAAGCCGCGCCGGGCTATGCGCTCGCCAAATCGATCATTTTTGCGATTAATAAGGTGGCAGAGACGATCAATAACGATCCACGAGTCGGTGACAAGCTTAAAGTGGTCTTTATCCCTGACTACCGAGTCAGCATGGCTGAAATCATTATTCCTGCTGCCGATGTGTCTGAACAAATTTCGATGGCCGGCAAAGAAGCGTCGGGCACCGGCAATATGAAGATGGCGCTTAATGGTGCATTGACTATCGGGACCATGGATGGCGCGAACGTGGAAATTCGTGAGGAAGTGGGTGATGACAATATCTATATCTTCGGCCTCGACGTGGAAGGCGTGAATGCATTGCGTGAGAAAGGTTATCACCCTGATCACGAATACCATCAACAGCCGCTTTTAAAAGCGTCGCTTGATAGTCTGTTGGATGACACCTTCACGCCGGGACACCCAGGATTACTCCGTCCGGTATTCGATAGTGTGATGGCCAGTGGCGACCCGTATTTGTGCTTAGCGGATTTTGCCGATTATGTGCGTGCTCATAATCAAATTGATAGCGATTATCGTGACTCAACGCTGTGGGCACACAAAGCAATTTTGAACACCGCGCTGGTGGGCAAATTTAGCTCTGACCGCTCAATTCGAGACTATGTCGCTAACATTTGGCAACTGAAAGCGGTAAAACGCTAAGCCTTTGATACCAAGCTGACATGCTAAATGGGTGGCACGACATAGGGTGCCACCCACAATAACAATAACTGCAATGGCCGATAAAAGAAGGGGGCGGACCCCTCGGAGAATGCGATGAAACAACCTGCACTTAAAACAGTCGCACAAATGGCAAATTTAGCCGACCGCTACATCAGTGCATGGGGCACTGAAGCCTCTGTGCCTGACAGCACCTTATACGATTTGTTGACGTCACTTGGCTATGACACCCGTAACGATGAAACGCTACTGGCCTCAGCAGAGAAAAAACACAAAGAAGGCGTTTTGTCGCCAGTTCAAGTCACTCGCGACGATGAACCGCTCGAGGTCGCATTGCATTTAGGCACCAGTGCCAGAGAGAGTGACTTTAGCTGGCGCATCGATACCGAGCAAGGTGAGTGTTTTGAAGGCTATCTGCAATCCCAAATTGTGCGTGATGAACGTCGTCAAGGTGGGCCGTTGGTCTTCAATCTACCCTGCACCTTACCTTGGGGTTATCATCGTTTATCGGTAATGAGAAAACGCCGCAAAACCCCCTATGAAATGACGTTAATTGTGGCACCCGCGCGTTGCTACATGCAGCCTGAACTCGACCAACACAAAAAAATGTGGGGGCCGAGTATTCAACTTTATACGCTGCGTACCCCGCATAACTGGGGGATTGGTGATTTTGGCGATCTGAAGCAGTTGGTCAGTGATCTGGCGTCGCGTGGCGCAGATTTCGTGGGGCTTAACCCTATTCATGCGTTATTTCCTGCCAACCCAGAAGCAGCGAGCCCCTATAGCCCGTCGTCACGTCGTTGGTTGAACTTACTCTATATCGATGTCAGTGCCGTGTCGGAGTTTGCATTAAGTGCCAAGGCTCAGCAGTTGGTGGGCAGTGCCGACTTTCAGCGTCGTTTGCAGGCCGTGCGCGAAACGCATTGGGTCGATTACAGCGGAGTCGCGGCACTGAAGATGGCCGTTTTACCCTTGCTTTTCGAGGAGTTTAAACAGCGACACCTGACCCAAGACACAGCCCGCGGCCGTGCCTTTCTCGACTTTGTTGAGCAAGGAGGCGATAGCTTGAAGCAACAAGCGACCTTTGATGCATTGCATCAGCATTTGCGCGCGGATGATGACAGTATTTGGGGCTGGCCAGTCTTCCCCGAAAAGTATCGACGCTATGAAAGTGCGGCGACCCAGGCCTTTGTTGAGCAGCACCAAGACAGTGTCCACTTGTATATGTATTTACAATGGATTGCACAAGGACAGATTGAAGAAGCACAGCGTCTGGCTGAAGAAAAAGGCATGGCGATGGGCTTGTATCGCGATTTGGCGGTTGGGGTGTCTGATGCGGGCAGCGAAACGTGGTCCGATCATTCGCCATTGGTGCTGGATGCGAGTATCGGTGCGCCACCGGATGTGCTGGGGCCATTAGGTCAAAACTGGGGACTACCGCCGTTTGACCCGCATGCGTTGAAAGAAACCGGCTATGAAGCATTTATCGAGCTGCTACGCGCAAACATGCAACACTGCGGCGCACTGCGTATCGATCATGTGTTGGGTTTGCTCCGTTTGTGGTGGATCCCAAAAGGGAAAAATGCCACCGAAGGCGCGTACCTCTATTATCCCGTTAAAGACATGCTGGCGATTTTGGCACTCGAGTCGCACCGTCATCAGTGCAGTGTAATTGGTGAAGATCTTGGTACGGTTCCCGATGAAATTGTCGATTTACTGCGTGATGCGGGGGTGCATTCTTACAAGGTCTTCTTCTTTGAAACCTCGAAAGACGATGGTGGCTTTATCTCGCCTGCCCATTATGCGGAGCAAGCAATGGCTACCTTGTGTACCCATGATATGCCAACCATCCGAGGTTTTTGGCATTGCGACGATTTGAAAATGGGACAAGAGTTGGGGCTTTATCCGGACGAGTCACAGTTGCAAGCCTTGTTTGATGGCCGTTTAAAAGCTAAACAAGGCATTCTAGACAGTGTGCGTTGGCATGGCATGTTACCGGAAGGTGTCGGTGACGATGCGCGTTACGTGCCAATGGATGGCTACCTAAGCCGTGCGTTGCAGTTGCATGTAGCGGCAGGACAGTCTGCGTTGTTGAGTGTGCAGCTGGAAGATTGGTTAGAAATGGACAAGCCAGTCAATATTCCGGGGACGGTCGATGAATATCCTAACTGGCGTCGTAAGCTTTCGGTGAACCTCGATGCCTTATTTAGCAAAGAGGAAGTGAACCAACTGGCGCGTGATTTAACCCGCGTTCGACAGCACGCCAGCCGTCAGTCGGTCGCATGATTCACGATATATAACCACGATGCCACGTTTTAACGCTCTATCCTCGGTGACAGCCAACACCTCAGGGGTAGGGCGTTTTTTGATAAGGAGACAACCGTGCCTGACACCACTAATCCTAAGCCGCATGGCACCATCGCTGCGGACGACTATGCGCTTAATGCTGCGCATCTATCCGATCCTCATCAGGCCTATCATCAGATGGGGGCCAAGCTAATGACACTTCCGGTTAATGGAACGCCCATCAAAGGCGTCCGTTTTCTGGTTTATGCCCCAAACGCGCGTTCTGTCAGTGTCATTGGTGATTGGAACCATTGGCACTCAGAGGCTGATCCACTGACGCGACTCGATGACGGCTACTGGGTGGGCTTTGTGCCTAGCTTGGGCGCGGATTGTCGCTACAAGTACGCGCTTACTGGGCCCGATGGGCATTCACTGCCTCACAAGGCGGATCCGTTCGGTGCGTATGCGGAGCAATACCCTTCGTTTGCGTCGTTAACCTACGACCATCAGGCTTACCAATGGCAAGATGCGGCTTGGCAGGCACGGCCTGTTACCGCCAAGCACCAACAAGCCTTGTCTTTCTATGAGTTACATATCGGCTCTTGGCAGCATGACGAGACGGGAAATCCGCTGGGCTATCGTGAGTTGGCGGTGCGACTGGTGCCCTATTTAGTCGAAATGGGGTATACCCATGTCGAGTTGATGCCGGTCAGTGAGCATCCATTTTATGGCTCTTGGGGCTATCAACCGGTTGGTTTGTTTGCACCGACGAGTCGTTATGGCTCGCCGGATGACTTTAAGTATTTTGTTGATCAGTGTCACCAAGCAGGGATTGGCGTGATCTTGGACTGGGTGCCCGGGCATTTTCCGAGTGACGATCATGGCTTAGCCTATTTCGACGGCACGCCGCTTTATCATGACCCCGATCCGCGCCGCGGGTGGCATAATGATTGGCAATGCCATATCTACGACATGGGTAAAGAACATGTCCGTCGTTTTCTGGTCAGCAACGCGTTGTATTGGCTGGATTATTTCCATATTGATGGGTTACGCGTCGATGCGGTGGCGTCGATGCTTTACCTCGATTACTCGCGTTCGCACGATCAATGGCTACCGAACCCCGATGGGGGGCGCGAAAACTATGATGCGATTGCGACCTTGAAATGGGTGAATGAAGCCATTTACCAACGCTTCCCTAATGCGATGACGATTGCCGAAGAGTCTACCGCTTTTCCCGGCGTGTCTGCGCCTACCTACTTAGGCGGACTCGGGTTTGGCTTTAAGTGGAACATGGGCTGGATGCATGACAGCTTGAGCTATATTCGTGAAGCGCCCATCCATCGCCAATATCATCACGACACGTTGACCTTTCCGTTGGTATACGCCTTCAGTGAAAACTATGTACTCTCACTGTCGCATGACGAAGTGGTGTACGGCAAAGGCGCCCTACTTAACAAAATGCCGGGAGATGAGTGGCAGCAAACGGCAAATTTACGCGCATATTTGGGGTACATGTACGGTCAGCCTGGGAAAAAGCTGAACTTTATGGGTACGGAAATTGGCCAAACCGCCGAGTGGGATCATGATGGTCAACTGGAGTGGCATTGGTTGGAATATCGACGGCATCAGGGCGTGAAGTCGCTGGTGAAGGCCCTCAATCACTTGTATACCTCAACGCCTGCGCTTTATCGGCTCGATTGCGATCCCGCTGGATTTGAGTGGCGCTTACAAGATGCCCACGCGTTGAGCGTGATTGCCCATGAGCGGATCAGCGATGATGGGGAGCGTGTGCTGGTGGTCAGTAACTTTACACCGGTACCGCGTGACTCGTTTATCTTGGGGATGCCCCATGCCGGACATTATTCTCTGCTGCTGAATACCGACGATGCGGCATTCTGGGGGAGCAGCTATCCATTGCCCGCGGAGATCGATACGCAAAACACTGCGGCTCATGGACAAGCACAATCATTATCACTGACGTTACCGCCATTAGCGACCGTGTTCTATCGGTGGGAGGGGTGATACATCGTCTGTATCGGCAATGAATTGAGCTAAAGCGCCCGGAGAGGCGCTTTTTTTGAGCCTGTCAATCGCGATTGCTTGCTTGTTTCAAGGAGAGGGTCTTTGGCAGCCTGCGGGGTCAAAAAGGCCGCTAAGAAAGCGGCCTTGGTAAGGAGGATGTGATTAGGCGACTTGTTCCGCCTCTTCATCAAAAATTACCCCGTTTTCACGGTGCAGGCGTTTACAGGCACGGCCATCGCTGTGGAACAAATGGCAACGGTGTGCAGGAATACCAATCGCGTATTTGTCTCCGGCTTCGATTTCAACCGTATCCAATTGACGGTAAATGACATCCGCATCGGCACTGTCGAGGCTAATATAAATTTGTGTCTCGTTACCGAGCTTCTCGACGATAGTGGCTTCGCCTTCAATCACAGCATCACCCTCTTTCGCCGCTAGCAAATGCTCGGGACGAATGCCGAGTGACATGCGATCGCCTCGTGTCACTGTGGTGCCATCGACGGGGATCCAGAATGTGGTGCCATTGCTCATTTGCACTTTAACGCGTTCGGCTTCGACATCATCAATAAACACGCTCATAAAGTTCATTTTAGGTGAGCCGATAAAGCCAGCGACAAAGCGGTTTTTAGGATAATGGTAGAGCTCGAGTGGTCGGCCAACTTGTGCGACTCGTCCTTCATCCAAGACCACGATTTTATCGGCCATGGTCATGGCTTCGATTTGATCGTGGGTGACATAAATCATGGTACAGCCCAGCTGACGTTGGAGCTTGGTGATTTGCGCGCGCATTTGCACCCGCAACGCGGCATCAAGGTTAGAAAGCGGTTCATCCAGCAAGAACACTTTTGGCTGTGAAACCAGAGTACGGCCGATAGCCACACGTTGACGTTGTCCACCCGACAGTGATTTCGGTTGTCTATCCAACAAGTGACCAAGCTGCAGGATCTCTGCCGCGTGATGGACGCGTTGGTCTATTTCTGCTTTGCTAGCTTTGGCCAATTTCAGACCGAATGACATGTTGTCATACAGGTTAAGGTGGGGATATAGCGCGTAAGATTGGAAGACCATCCCCACGCCGCGCTTGGATGGCTCAACATCGTTAATCCGTTGGTCATCGATATATAAATCACCTGAGGTAATATCCTCTAAGCCTGCAACGCAGCGCAGTAATGTGGATTTACCGCAACCGGAAGGTCCGACAAAGACGACAAACTCACCGTCTTTAATCTCTAGGTCAACGTTCTTAGAAATCATTACATCGTCGTCATACGCTTTACAAACGTTTTTAAACGTGACACTTGCCATGTCGCTCGCCCTCAATCGCTTTTCATTAATTCGGCTTAATACGCATTATAGGTGTTTGCGTTATTTCATCGCACGTCACTTAAGACCTAAATAACCGTTAACCTATTTGTTGAATAGTTAACGGGTTAAAGCTTAAGCATATCGTGTGATTGCTCACCAATGCTTTTTTGATGGTATTCAGTTTGGGCGAATCACGGCAGTCATACATCCTCCTAAGCAGAATTATTACAGGGGGAGTAGACGGGGAGGAGGATGAACTCCTCCCCAAACTAATTTGAGGGCGTACGTCACAAAATTATCAGCCAATTAGTTGAACTTGATCACGTTAGGTTTATTTTTGTGAGCCGCATCATCTGCGGCGAGCGATATGGATCACGAATTCGCTCGCAGTGGCGTAGGGCGTAGAGGACGGGATGATGAGGAATTGCGGTGAATTAACCATGATAGACCGTGAAATACAGCTCATCCGCCAAGGAATCGTGCTACACCTCAGTAGAAGAAGGATAGAAAGATGAAGAAATCACTCAGTGCTGTTGCCCTCGGTACCCTTATTGCTCTCGGCTCATTTGGGGCACAGGCGAGTATCGAAGAAGGCCAGCTCACTATTTGGATTAACGGTGACAAAGGCTATAACGGACTTGCTGAAGTTGGAAAACGTTTTGAACAAGACACGGGTATTCCGGTAACTGTGGCTCACCCTGATGGCTTGCAAGATAAATTCCCACAAACAGCGTCAACCGGCGATGGTCCAGACATCGTGTTTTGGGCGCATGACCGTTTTGGTGGCTATGCCGAGTCGGGTCTATTGGCTGAAATTAAACCCTCTGCGCGTTTGAAAGACGGGATGGTTGATTTTGCATGGGACGCAGTGAAATACAAAGGCAAGTACGTGGGTTACCCCATTGCCGTGGAATCTCTATCACTGATTTACAACAAAGATTTGGTCCCTACACCACCTAAAACCTGGGAAGAAGTGGCGAAGCTGAACAGCAAGCTCAGTGAACAAGGTAAAACCGCTATTATGTGGAACCTTAAAGAACCTTACTTCACTTGGCCATTGATGGCGGCTGATGGTGGGTATGCCTTTAAACAAACTGCCACAGGTTATGATGTCAAAGATGTCGGCATCAACAAGCAAGGTGTTCACGACGCACTGGGCTTTATTAAGCACATGGTAAAAGATGGCGTGATTTCGTCTGATATGGATTATTCCGTTTCTGAATCGTCGTTCAACCAAGGCGATACGGCAATAACCATCAATGGTCCATGGTCGTGGGGTAATATCGAGAAATCCGGTATTAACTATGGCGTGACAACACTACCAACCTTCCAAGGCGAAGCGTCTAAGCCGTTCGTCGGTGTGCTCAGTGCTGGCATTAGCACCGCATCACCGAATAAAGATCTTGCGGTTGAGTTTCTCGAAAACTATGTGCTGACTGATGACGGCCTATCCACCATCAATGCCGATAAACCCTTAGGGGCGGTTGCGCTGAATTCTTATCAAGCTCAATTGGCGAAAGACAGCCGTATTGCAGCAACCATGGAGAATGCGAAGCATGGTGAGGTGATGCCGAACATTCCTCAAATGACAGCATTTTGGGGCGCTGCGAAAAACGCCGTTGTTAATGTGGTTGGCGACCGTCAATCCATCGACGATGCGCTTAACGATGCAGAAAAACAAATGCTGAAATAAGCTCTATCTGCGGGGAGGGCAGCCTCCCCGCACAGTTCCCGAACAATGTGAGTAGCGTTCCTTATGCAGTCAGTTCAAGGTTCTCCAGCTATGACAACGTCAGGCTCTTTCTTGCCAAGTAGCTCAAAAGCGTTCATTAAATGGGCGTTGTTGGCGACTGTGGCGATCATCAATGGTTACGCCACCATACTTATGTATTCGCGTGGTGAAACTGCGTTTGCAATGCTAACTGTGGTGCTAACCGCGCTAGCGTTATACATTTTTGGTAATAAGAAGATGTATGCTCAGCGATATATCTATCCGGGTATTGCTGGGATGATCCTCTTTATCATTTTTCCCTTGGTATATACCGTGGGCCTCTCTCTTACCAACTATAGTGCTAAAAACCAGCTGTCTTTCGAGCGCGCGCAATCGGTATTACTTGAGCGTACTTTTCAAAGTGGGCAGAGCTATCCGTTTGCTTTGTATCAAACTCCATCAGGTACCCGTTTAGTGATTGATAAAGCGGGTGAGCGCTTTGCGACCGCGCCGTTTGATATGGCGTCGATGTCGAACAAAACGTTAGCGCTTTCGCCGGTGGAAAGCCTGTCGGGTGAAAAAGCGACGCTACGCGATGTGATCAAAAACCGCGATACCTTAAGTCAGGTGGATGTTCAGTTCCCGAATGGCGATACCATCCGTATGAGCGGGCTGCGTAAGTTTGCCGCAGAACAACCGCTGTATACCTTACAAGATGATGGCCGTACACTGATTAATAATAAAACCGGCGATACGTTAAAGCCAAATGATGAAATTGGTTTTTATCAACCGATTGATGAGGCCGGTCAGTTTATCGGTGATACGGTGGCACCGGGTTATGTGGTGCAAATTGGTACGGACAACTTCGAGCGTGTTTGGACCGATGATGGGATAAAAGAACCGTTTATTGGTATCTTTATTTGGACGATTGTATTCTCGCTATTAACGGTAGTGTTCACGTTAATTATTGGGCTTATTCTTGCCAATGTCGTTCAATGGGAAGAATTAAAAGGCCGTGCAATTTATCGCGTGTTACTCATTCTACCTTATGCGGTACCTGCGTTTATTTCCATTCTTATTTTCCGAGGGTTATTCAACCAAAGTTTTGGTGAAATCAATATGGTACTTGAAGCCTTATTTGGTATCAGTCCTAATTGGTTTGATGATCCATTCCTGGCACGTGTCATGGTAGTGTTGGTGAATACCTGGCTAGGTTTCCCTTACATGATGATCTTGTGTATGGGTTTATTAAAAGCCATACCGGATGATCTTTATGAAGCCTCTGCTATCGATGGCGCTAACTTTATTCAAAACTTTACGCGGATTACGTTGCCGTTGATGATCAAGCCCCTAATGCCGTTGCTCATCGCCAGTTTTGCATTCAACTTCAATAACTTCGTAATGATTATGCTGTTGACAGAAGGTGGTCCGAACATGATTGGTACCACAGAGCCGGCGGGCTATACCGACTTGCTGGTCAGCTATACCTATCGGATTGCATTCGAAGGTGGTGGCGGCCAAGACTTCGGTCTCGCCAGTGCAGTCGCAACATTGATCTTCTTGCTGGTGGGTGCGCTCGCCTTGATTAACCTGCGTCTTACCAAAGTGACAGAAAGCTAAGGAGTCTCTCATGGCTATGGTTCAAGGAAAATCATTAAAATACCGAGTGTGGGCGACGCATATAGGTCTGTGCTGCTTTCTCTCGCTGATTATCTTCCCCTTGTTGATGATTATCGCAATCTCGTTCCGAGAAGGTAACTTTGCGACCGGGAGTTTGATTCCGGACAACCCGTCTCTTGAGCATTGGAAGCTGGCACTCGGCTTCCCTGTCACTAATCCTGATGGCTCGGTGACACCACCGCCATTTCCGGTTCTATTATGGCTGTGGAATTCAGTGAAAGTCGCTGGCGTAACGTCACTTTTGATTGTTGCGTTATCAACGACGTCAGCTTATGCCTTTGCCCGGATGCGTTTTAAAGGCAAGGAAACCATTTTGAAAGCGATGATGATTTTTCAAATGTTTCCTGCAGTACTGGCGCTGGTGGCGATTTACGCACTCTTCGACAAGTTGGGTAACTACATTCCGTTTTTAGGGCTCAATACCCACGGCGGTTTGATCTTTGCGTATCTCGGCGGTATTGCCCTGCATGTGTGGACCATCAAAGGGTATTTTGAAAGCATTGATGGTTCTTTGGAGGAAGCGGCTGCATTGGATGGTGCGACGCCATGGCAAGCATTCCGTATGGTATTGCTGCCATTGTCAGTGCCGATTCTTGCCGTAGTCTTCATCTTGTCGTTTATCTTCGCGGTAGGTGAAGTGCCAGTTGCTTCTTTGCTGTTGTCTGATGTGGATTCATATACTCTCGCCGTCGGCATGCAACAGTATTTGTATCCACAAAACTATTTATGGGGTGATTTCGCCGCGGCAGCTGTCTTATCGGCTTTCCCAATCACTGCGGTATTCTTACTTGCGCAACGTTGGTTAGTCGGTGGCTTGACCGCCGGTGGCGTGAAAGGCTAACGCGGCTAAGTCAGTCAATGACCTAGAAGAAAGGCAACCTTGATGAGGTTGCCTTTTTTATGTGAATACTGTTTGTGCGAATAGTTATTATGTGGATGACGCGGTTAAGCGTGATTGGTGAGTATGCTGAGGCTTTTGGCCGCCAGTGTGAATGATGATGTGACCGTTCGCGTGGCGGTATCGGCCTCTTCGGTGACACACACCGTCTGCCATGACTTGTCGTCGGGGAGAGAAAAAGATAACGGCTGATCGCTGACGTTGAAACAATAAAGTAACTGAGCGCCCGCATGGCGATGATGTTGACCGATTTCGATATGGCAAACAACAGCGTACAAGTTTGGCCAATCATTTGGTTGAATCGCGTTACCATCGGGATGTCGCCAACGAATGCGGTTTTGATGGCGCTTTCGGCCGCTAAATGCATCGATAAACGCGGGCATAACGGCTTGGCGACGCGTGATCATGGTGGACAGCCAATTTGCCCAAGGCATTGACGATTCGAGGTTATCCCAGTTCAACCAACTGATCGGATTGTCCTGGCAATACGCGTTGTTGTTACCCTGCTGGGAGTGAGCCAGTAAGTCCGCCGTCAGGAGGTGAGGAACGCCAAAGGCAAAGAGAACACTGGCGATAAGGTTGCGCTTTTGTCGCTCGCGCACCGCAACAATTGCCGGATCCTGCGTTGGGCCCTCGATACCATAGTTAGCCGAGCGATTGTCACCATGTCCGTCACGATTATTTTCACCGTTGGCGTGATTATGCCGCTGGGCGTAACTGACCACATCTTGTAGAGTGAACCCATCGTGATAGGTCAGGTAATTGACTGATAAGTGATCGGGCCAATGGGCGGCACTGAATCGATCGCGCGAGCCCATTAATCGCGTCGCAAAATCTTGCAGAATATGTTTTTCACCGCGCCATAGACTACGGGTAGTGTCCCGAATTTTGTCGTTACACTCCGACCAATTGGAAGGGAACTGTCCCAATTGATAGCCATTTGGACCGATATCCCAAGGCTCTGCGATAAGCTTAACTTGAGAGAGCACAGGGTCTTGTGCCAATGCGGTAAAAAACGCAGCGTGTGAGTTGAACTGCTCACCTTCTCGGCCCAGTGTCGCGGCCAGATCAAAGCGAAAGCCGTCAACTTGGTAGTGAGTGACCCACAGGCGCAAACTGTCTAATACCGCGGTAATCGCGGCAGGATGGCGCATGTCTAGGGTATTACCGCAGCCAGTGTAATTGACGAGTTGATGTTTATCATGCAAATACATGGCGTGATCTAACGCTTTGAAATGCAGGATAGGCCCGCCATCTCCCCCTTCTGCCGTATGATTGAATACCACATCTAAGATGACTTCAATATCGTGTCGGTGCAGCTCTCGAATCGCCGTTTTAAGTTCAGTCACTGCATCATGGTGCGCGTAACGAGGATCCGGTGCCATCCATAAGTAGGGGTTGTAGCCCCAATAATTGGTTTTTTGCTGGCTCAGTAAATGTGGTTCAGGTAAACAAGTAGCAATCGGCAAAAGTTGAATGCAATTAATCTGGTTGTCCTGATAAAAGCGCAGCATGTCGGGCGCGATTAAGCCGAGATAACGTCCACGCGCGCGCTCTTCCACGTTGGGATGCAGCTGTGTGAGCCCCTTAACGTGTGTTTCGAAAATGACGGTTTCGCTCATTGTATGTGCAGGGCGTGAAACCTCCTGCCAATCAAATTGATGATCGACGACTTGGCATCGCGCTAAACTGTAGCTTTGATTGGGCGTATACGGTGGTTGATATTGCACTGGGCCGACAACGGCTTGTGCATAGGGGTCGGCAATGCACCACGCTTGTCCGTTAATCAGAACTTCATAGCTATAAGTGTCGCCTGCTTTTACGTGCGGAACATACGCAGTCCAATAGCCCAGCTTGTATTCTTGCATATGAATACGGGTAGGTTGGTGACTACGTTGCCAAAGCAGTAGGGTGACAGCGTCACGATCAGGCGCATATAAGCTAAAGCGGCAGCCTTGATCGGATAATCGAGCGCCTAAGGTATAAGGCGCCGGATGGCAGAGAGACATAAACAACACCATCTAATTAAGAAGAAACGCTATTACACCTCCCCCACAAAATAAATTCAATCTAGGCTCACAGTTCTTAATATCGATTCTGCTGTAATTCACTTTCTTGTTAATAGGAATAAAACTGTTAATAGTGATCCATATAGCGTTTTGTAGGGGGTGATCAAGAAAGTAAATAACGCTTTACGCCGTGTTTTAGTGAGATAGATCGACTAAATTACATTCTTTCCTCTTACTCCTCCTTAAGGCTCCTCCCCCCATATTTTCCGTTACGGATGACGCGCAGAAAAAGTTGGAAGCATAGGATGTTTCTAACACAAAAAAGGGCAATGCCCATGCATGATGTGCTCACTTTCCTACTGCCGGTGATCTCATGATGCAGTTTAACAACAGTCCTAATGGAGTAAGGTATGAGAAAGGTAAGTTTACTCGCCGCCGCAGTGGCTACAGCTTTAGCTTCTGGTGTCGCATTGGCTGACAATGCGGACAAAAATGATGGCTGGGAAGTTCACGGCTATGGCTCAATGAATTTCCGTATGGTTGATGGTGAAACAGTCGACACGGAATTCGGTAGACCTGACTACAAAACTGCCGGTACTCATGGTCAGAGTACAAACCAAGTTGAGTTCACGGTTAAAAAACATTCCACTTACGACAACGGTGCATGGGCTGACTATGTTGTCCGCTCTGAATACGGTAACGGTAACTCTTACGCTTATACCTCATCAGGTAGCCAAAAGAAAAACGACGAAGCCCAATTTGAAGTCAAGGAAGCGTATGTCGAATTAGGTGGCCTGTCCTTTATGGGTAAGGATACCTCTATTTGGGGTGGTCAGCGTTATCTGAACCGTGCGGCTGGCTTACTGTCAGGTGAATATTGGAAGCAGTCATCTGGGGTAGGCGCAGGCTTACAAACCAAACTGAATGGTCATACCGCCGGTGCTGCAATCGTTGTCGCTGACCCAGATGCTGGCGCTGATCGCGAAAAAGTGGAGTTTGAAAATAAAACGCTAGACGTCATCGACAATAATGGCAACAAAATTGGAACTGTTGAGGCCAAGCAACCATCAACTAGTTCTGATGAACGCACCACACTCACTTCTTATGATCTTTATTACTATGGTGTGGATGTAGGGATCGGTAGCCTAGACTTTGATTTTAAATACATGGAGCAGGCGAACAAAGACAGTAACTCTGATGATGGCTTTGGTGCTGCGATCACCCTTAACTCTAGCTATTACGGCATGGACGGCTGGACTCAAACGGCCATTGCCTATGGTAAAGGTGTAGCGCAAAACCGTGGCGTCAACTTTGGCGGATGGTCTGGCGGCGATGAAAATCAAGAGTCGATCTTCTTAACCTCTTACGGGGTGATGAATATTTCCGACAATTGGCAAATGGGATCAGAGCTTACCTATTTTGCTGCACTCGATCAGTTGTTCGGCGCGGATGACCTAAAACGTTACATTGCGGCCGTGCGTCCTTCTTATAAAGTCAATGAGAACATGCGTCTCGAGACCACCTTGTCTTATGGCCATGAAGAAGGGGCTGATGGCTATTGGGGACGTTCAGGCGATGCCGTGGAAAGCGATATTTGGAACGTTGAAGTGGCTGTGCCTTTGACTGTGAATGCAGACTTCTTCGGCCGTCCTCAAATCAAGCCTTATATCAGCTATATCAAAGCTGATGATAAGGCCAGCGGTGGCCAAATCGGCATCGATAATAGTGATGATGAAACCGTGATTGGTGTGCATACCGAAATTTGGTTCTAACCGATGCGTTAGTACTATCAGTGTTATAACGAGGCGGCCGAGACGGCCGCCTTTTTAGGATAGAGTCAATGACAAATATAATGAGAAATTATCAGCGCTTTAAAATGGCGCTGGCAGTCAGTTCCGCGGTTTGGCTGGTAGGGTGTGCGTCTAACTTGCAGGAAGAGATGCCTGTCGCCCCCAATCGTGAAGCCTGTTGCGCGACATTCCAGCAATTACCTTACGTCCAGTTGAAAGAGCGTGAAACATTGACAGTATCGCTTGGCCCTCAATCGGAGGTATTTTCATTTTCAGAGGGTAAGAGTTACACCCAAGCATTTCGTTTTAACGATCGGACCGCGCGTGCTCAGATTCGCGTAAAGAGTGTCATGCAACATGGCCGTGTCTTCGTGCCGCGAGTCTTGCTATTGGATAAGCATTATCAGGTGATCAAAACACTGGGAGCGGATACGTTTACGCCGCAAACGGCTAACTTGCTTGATTCCTCTCAATTGTCAGGATCTTTCGATTCCGAGGGAGCGCGCTATATGGTCATGTACACCAATGCGACGACTCTCGGTCATAAGATTACTTTGCCACATCCGGCGAAGCTGCGTGCTCAGGAGTTAGGCGAGCCAATGCCGATGGTGACCGATCCGACCTACCGTTATGCGCCGACTGGTCAAGTATCCGTCACAGTGGTAACCAAGAAGTATGCGACCGTCCTATCCAGTGACAATACAAGCGTGAGTGACTCTGTAACACCACAAGGGGTCAAACAGCCCGAAGCTCAGAAGGAAACCGTGGACTTTTATAAACAAGCGATAGCCGCGGCCATCAGTGAAAAGGACATCAGCAAAGCAATGGCCTTACTCAACGAAGCCAAGGCATTGAAAATAGAAAGTGCCGATAAGATTTTTATTGAGCTAATAGAAAACCAGCTCAATGATGCACAATGAGTTCATCTAAAAGGCAGCGAATTGTTGCCTTTTAAAGATAAAATATGAACCAGAATCACAAAAAAGACACCTATTAGTTACATGGACTTTGTTTGGAATTTTTCGAGTGAAGTCCGAGTTAATGAAACACTATGAATATAAATAAAAATCTATTTGGAGCGTGATCGTTATTTAGCTGATAATTAAATAAAAAACATAATTAAATCATAGAGTAAAAACCACTCCTCCTGCCCAGTATTCCTGCCTTCGCGATGGAAATAACACTGGCAAATACCCACGAAAAGTGTCTGATTTTATACATTTGTCATTATTAACTAATGCTAAATTGTTGATTTTAATATAGAGTATTTACTCGCTAACTTATTTGAAACAATTTGGTAAGTCAGAGAAATGTCAATTTGTTATATCAATGTTCTTTTGCCTATAAAAAAATAAAACTTGAGGCATTGCTCCAAGCTTGATGATCTTTAATTAATGTCTAACTTTCTGTTCGGTATGCTGAGTCGCCGTTGATAGGTAGTAGATAACACCTTTCAGCAGTAACACAGTGTTAACATTGGCCGGTGCAGACTGAGAGGCACTGAGCCATGTTGTCTTTTTGGTGAAGGTATCGAGGGTTCAAAGTGTCCAAAGAAGGAAGTGTTGCGCCAAAAGAGCGTATAAATATCAAATACGTACCGGCGACAGGTGATCAGCAAGCTGAAGTCGAATTGCCTCTAAAAACATTAGTGGTTGGCGACTTTAAAGGTCAAACAGAAGATACACCCGTTGAAGATCGCTCGACTGTCTCGGTTGACAAAAACAATTTTGAAGACGTGATGCGCGAAAGCGACTTGCGTATTTCCACCACTGTTAAAAACAAGTTAACTGATGACGAAGATGCGGAGTTACCTGTTGAACTCGCGTTTAAGTCTTTGTCGGATTTCTCTCCCGATGCAGTTGCTGCACAAGTCCCAGAGCTAAAGAAACTGATCGAGCTTCGTGAAGCATTGGTTGCTCTTAAAGGCCCTCTCGGCAATATCCCAGCGTTTAGAGAGCGACTACAAGATCTCCTTAATTCAGAAGACTCTCGAGAGAAGCTTCTCGCTGAATTGAATATTGTCAGCGGCGATGAAGATACTTCTAAAGAGTAATTGGATAAGTTTCAACTAACTAAGCGCTAGGAAAATAAAACATGTTAACAAATGAATCGGTGTTAGAGTCGCCAGAAGTCAAAGAAGGCGGCTTACTTGACGAGATCATGGCTCAAACCCGCATCGCACCAAGCGAAGAAGGTTATGATGTTGCAAAAAAAGGTGTTGCGGCATTTATTGAAAATCTGATTGGCAACGATCAAACCAAAGAGCCTGTTAATAAGTCGCTGGTCGACCAAATGCTCGTCGAGCTCGACAAGAAAATCAGTGCGCAAATGGATGAAATTCTTCACGAAGACTCATTTCAACAAATGGAGTCGGCGTGGCGCGGTTTGAAGCTTTTTGTCGACCGCACTGACTTTCGTGAGAACAATAAAGTCGACATTCTTCATGTGACCAAAGAAGAACTGTTAGACGACTTTGAGTTTGCGCCGGAAACGACACAGTCAGGCCTTTATAAACACGTCTATTCATCTGGTTATGGACAATTCGGTGGTGAACCGACTGGTGCCATTATTGGTAACTATGCCTTTACACCGTCGACGCCAGATATGAAGCTGCTTCAATACATGGGCGCGTTGGGCGCTATGGCCCATGCACCATTTATCTCGAGTGTAGGTCCTGAGTTTTTTGGTATTGAGTCTTTTGAAGAGCTACCTAACATCAAAGATGTGAAGTCTATCTTTGAAAGTCCGAAGTATACTAAATGGCGTGCGCTCCGTGAGTCTGAAGACGCGCGTTACCTGGGTTTAACCGCGCCTCGCTTCTTATTGCGTGTTCCTTATGACCCGACTGAAAACCCCATTAAATCATTTGTCTATCATGAAAATGTGAGTCAGTCTCATGAGCACTACCTTTGGGGTAACACTGCGTTCGCCTTTGCAACTCGTCTGACTGATAGCTTTGCAAAATACCGTTGGTGTCCAAACATCATCGGTCCTCAAAGTGGCGGTGCGGTTGAAGACCTACCGGTTCACGTTTATGAGTCAATGGGCGCGCTACAGAGCAAGATCCCAACCGAAGTTCTGATCACCGATCGTAAAGAGTTTGAACTGGCAGAAGAAGGCTTTATCGCCCTAACCATGCGTAAGGGTAGCGACAATGCTGCATTTTTCTCTGCAAACTCGATTCAAAAGCCGAAGGTGTTCCCAAATACCAAAGAAGGCAAGGAAGCAGAGACGAACTATAAACTGGGTACTCAGCTGCCATACATGATGATTATCAACCGTTTAGCGCACTATATTAAAGTGCTACAGCGCGAGCAGATCGGTTCTTGGAAAGAGCGTCAAGATTTGGAGCGTGAGCTGAATACTTGGTTGAAGCAATATGTCGCCGATCAAGAGAACCCGCCTGCAGATGTACGTAGCCGTCGTCCTCTTCGTGCCGCAAAAATTGAAGTGGCTGATGTCGAGGGGAATCCAGGTTGGTATCAGGTTTCTCTTGCGGTCCGTCCTCACTTCAAATATATGGGCGCGAACTTTGAACTGTCTCTTGTTGGTAGGCTTGATCAGTAATCATGTCATACATTGCACTAGAAGACAGTGTATTTGGTGTCGGCTTCCTTGAGCGCTTGGAAGCCGGCGCTAAGCCTGTGTCGATTACTCAGGGCCCAGAGTCACGGGATGTCGTTAATTCGATCAAAAAGAACATTGCTAATGTGTTGAATACGCGTATTGGTGGGGCACAGAGTTCTCCAGAACTTGGGCTGATAGATTTCAACGATGCGACGCTTGAAAGCTTAGACTTATCTCTGCGTGTGAAACTAGCGATTAAGCAGTGCCTAGAAACCTACGAGCCGCGGTTAACTAACATATTAGTGAGTTCTGCTTACGACGAACATTCACCATTGACGCTACGATTCAATATCGTCGCAACGGTTAACAGTGAAGCACTTCATGAAAAAGTGCAGTTGAGTTTACTGTTGGATCAAAATCGCCAGTATCGGGTGTTGTAATTGCTATGACGCAAGACAAGTATTTTCGTGAAGAGCTCGCGTTTCTTAAAGAGCAAGGTAAAGCCTTTACTGAGCTCCATCCTCAGTTATCTCGATTTTTACATGGGAGACATACGGATCCTGATGTAGAGCGGTTATTAGAAGGCTTTGCTTTTCTCACCGGCAAATTGCGTGAAAAAGTTGAAGATGATTTTCCTGAACTGACTCATAGCATTATCAATATGCTATGGCCTAACTACTTGCGCCCTGTTCCTAGCATGTGCATCACCCAATTTTCGCCCGATCGAAGCGTGAGTGAAAAGCAGGTGATTGGCCAAGGGACAGAGCTAGACAGTATTGCTGTGATGGGGACGCAGTGTCGTTTTCAGACTTGCCGCGACGTTGAGCTTTATCCATTGAAATGCAAAAAAGTACAGGCAGAACATACACGTGAAGCAACGACCGTTCAGCTCCATATGATGCTAGATGGCGATATGTCTGCCAGTGATGCTGGGATTGATTCGCTACGTTTTTATGTCGGTGGTGACAATTATAGTGCCCAGATGATTTATCTGTGGCTCAATCACTACCTAGAGAAAGTGACCGTTAGCGTGGATGGTACTCGGTTTTCTTTACCACGAGATACGTTTCAGACGGTGGGGTTTAATCCTGGAGACAGCCTGCTTCCGTATCCGCAAAATGTCTATGATGGTTATCGGATCCTGCAGGAATATTTGTCTTTTCCTGAAGCGTTTCACTTTTTTGATATAAGTGGGTTAGATAAAGCATTACCCCAAAATGTCTATGGGCGGTTCTCTATTCAGTTGCACTTGTCGAAAACGTTACCCGCCGATGTTCGTGTTAGACAGGACAGTTTTCAGCTGTTCTGCACGCCTGTTATCAATTTGTTTAGCCATGATGCCGACCCGATAGATTTGAGCGGTAGAAATACCGAGTACAAAGTGATTCCGTCGAGTCGTAAGCCCTCACATTATGAAGTATTTAGCATTGATAGTGTGACTGGG
>NZ_MUFN01000069.1:0-1563 GCF_001996205.1 Salinivibrio sp. IB574
GTTCCCGGGCCTTGTACACACCGCCCGTCACACCATGGGAGTGGGCTGCACCAGAAGTAGTTCCCGGGCCTTGTACACACCGCCCGTCACACCATGGGAGTGGGCTGCACCAGAAGTAGATAGCTTAACCTTCGGGAGGGCGTTTACCACGGTGTGGTTCATGACTGGGGTGAAGTCGTAACAAGGTAGCCCTAGGGGAACCTGGGGCTGGATCACCTCCTTACTGACGCTATTCTTGCGAGTGTTCACACAGATTGTATAGGTTGAAGTATTRAAGAGGATATGTTCCCAAACATATCGATGCGTCCCATTCGTCTAGAGGCCTAGGACACCGCCCTTTCACGGCGGTAACAGGGGTTCGACTCCCCTATGGGACGCCACTTGGGTTGTTAGCTCAGTTGGTAGAGCAGTTGACTTTTAATCAATTGGTCACAGGTTCGAATCCTGTACAACCCACCACCCCATTCGTCTAGAGGCCTAGGACACCGCCCTTTCACGGCGGTAACAGGGGTTCGACTCCCCTATGGGACGCCACTTGGGTTGTTAGCTCAGTTGGTAGAGCAGTTGACTTTTAATCAATTGGTCACAGGTTCGAATCCTGTACAACCCACCATTTCTCAGACGCGGGGCTATAGCTCAGCTGGGAGAGCGCTTGCATGGCATGCAAGAGGTCGGCGGTTCGATCCCGCCTAGCTCCACCAAGTCTGAAGGATGGGCGATTAGCTCAGTTGGGAGAGCACCTCCCTTACAAGGAGGGGGTCACTGGTTCGAGCCCGGTATCGCCCACCATTTCTCTTTCAAAGAGAAAAGCCATATTATATTGGGGCTATAGCTCAGCTGGGAGAGCGCCTGCTTTGCACGCAGGAGGTCTGCGGTTCGATCCCGCATAGCTCCACCACTTTATTATTCGTTTTTCACAGCAGTTATCTCCTGTTGCGAAATGCTGTGTCTGAAAGCAAATAATAAAGTGGTTTGTCTTTATGATAGACACACATGCTCTTTAACAATCTGGAAAGCTGACAAGTCATTCTTAAAGAATGACAGTAAAGTTCTCAATCAGTGACAGAAATGTCACTCACACAATCAAGTGTGCTTGGGCTTTGTCTTAGTGATAAGCAAAGTCTCTATTTTGAGTCCGGCAAAAACAAAACCTTAATTAGTTGATGATTCAACACTCATCAAGTGTGCTTAATGACAGTAAAGTTCTCAATCAGTGACAGAAATGTCACTCACACAATCAAGTGTGCTTGGGCTTTGTCTTAGTGATAAGCAAAGTCTCTATTTTGAGTCCGGCAAAAACAAAACCTTAATTAGTTGATGATTCAACACTCAGTGGTTTTGCGACGCAGATTTCTTTTTTAGACAATCTCGCGCGAGGCGTTTGTCGCAGGGAGCGTAACGTGTTACGTGACCGAGCAAACGGTGAGCAAGAGGCCGTATAAAAGAGAAAGATCGAGCAAAAAGACCTTTTGGGGTTGTATGGTTAAGTGATTAAGCGTAGACGGTGGATGCCTTGGCAGTCAGAGGCGATGAAGGACGTATTAACTTGCGATAAGCCCAGAT